>CANHQC010000045.1 GCA_947462695.1 Flavobacteriales bacterium
CCTTGATTATAAAACTCTTCTTTACCCCAGTTGCTTAGTGGTGACGTATGAATGTATGGAATAGAAGAAAATCGTTGAACTTTTTCGGGTAATAGTTTTTTAAAAAGGTCGTCGTAAGCCTGTTCAATGGATTTCGCATCCTTACCATATAAGTTATGCTTTATCTGAAAACCCCAATTCTTCCAGGCCACATCTACTTCATTATTTCCATTAAAAAGCACAACAGATGGGTGCGCAGAAATACGCGGCAATTGATAACTTACTTCTTCTTTGACATTTCTCAAAAACTCTGGAGAACCAGGATACATCGCACATGCAAACATAAAATCCTGCCAAATCATAATCCCGGCTTCATCGCAGGCGTTGTAAAAGGCCTCATCTGGATAATAACCACCTCCCCAAATACGCACCATATTAAAATGAGAAGCTGTCATCTGCTTAACCATATCCCTGAGCTTATCGTCGGATACACGTGAAGGAAAAATATCTTGTGGAATGTAATCTGCACCTTTACAAAATACCGGTCGACCATTAATTTTCATCACATAACTTGTTCCCCATTGGTCTTTTTCCATAACCAATTCAGAGGTCCGAACACCAAATTGAATTGCCTTTGAAAGGCTAAATGAGTGATTATTATTTAACGCACGGATATTCAATTCATCCGAATACAAAAAGGGCTCACCTTGTCCGTTTGGCCACCAGAGTTTTGGCTGATCAATAAGAAATTCAAACGAGAAAGTATCTGCACCTGGCGGTATAATTTTATTTCCAAAGATGGTGCTCGTAAGCAATAGAGAGTCTCGAACAGGTTGAGCAAATTGAATATCAACCTCCATCTGAGCTTGCGATTCGGAAATTGATCGTGTCTGAACGTTGACGGAACGCAATTCATTGTGCGAATACGCAATCAATTTAGCTGGCTTTAACAAGCCTACTGTATTCATTCGCAACGCCCAATCCCAACCAAATTGGTATTGAGGTTTACGCACATAAGGAGCAACAGCAATTGGATGGACATCATTTGGAGCTGGTAAGGTATAAGCCGCATTTTTGAATGTATCTTTTAAAAAAACGACAGGTGGATAGAAGGTAATTTCGATGGAATTCTCACCTGGTTTAAGTCGATTTTTTACAGGAACTCGATACGGTCTAAAGGCATTCGTGCATTGGGCAACTGGTGAACCATTTAGTGAAATTTCTGCATAGGTATCTACCAAAGGAAACACTAACTCTATAAATTCGTTTTCCAGTATTTCTTCAGATATTAAAATAGTGGAGCGCCATTTCCATATTGAATCTTCAATCCATCCGAATTTGGTTTCATTCTCTCCCCAAAAAGGGTCTGGCAGCTCTCCCGATTGAATATAATATTCTTGCACTGACCCATGTGTACCAATTGTAACCCATTCTTTTTTCAATGGATTGTACATTTCCCAAGCGAGCGTTTGAGCGCTTAATTTATTCGTCAACATCAATAAGCCAATGAGCAACGAACAGATTCGAATTTTAATCCCATCCACGGTCATACGGCGTATTAATCATTCCTTCTTTATTGGCAGACTTTAAGGCATAATTGAAACCTGAGTATACCGAATAACCACCTACATTGCCTTGTTTATCAATAGCTAAAAAGCAACATTGAAGGTCTTTCAAGTCCTCGTGTTTTCGAATAATTCTATTTACCGCCTCTTTACAAGCATCTGTTGGCGAAAATCCTTGTCTCATCAACTCAACAACCGTATGACTTCCGGCAATACGAATAATTGCCTCTCCCAATCCTGTAGCACAAGCCGCACCTATTTCATTATCGACAAAAAGTCCTGCTCCAATTATAGGTGAATCTCCAAGCCTTCCATGCATCTTAAACGCCCAACCGCTGGTTGTACAAGCACCACTTAAATTACCGTGACTATCTAGTGCCAGCATACCTATTGTATCGTGGTTCTCATGGTTGATTGTCGGACGTTTAAAGATATCTTTATTTTCCTTTCTCCATTTTTTGTATGCCTTCTTAACCTCCGGAATCGGTGTTTTTATTTTGTTAAATCCTTGTTCAAGTGCAAATTTTCGCGCCCCTTCTCCAACAAGCATTACGTGTTGTGTCTTATCCATAACTGCCCTCGCCACAGAAATTGGATGATCAATTCCTTCAAGAAAACCAACCGCACCGCATCGAGAACGATCATCCATAATGCAAGCATCTAAAGTAACATGACCGTCACGATCGGGCATTCCTCCTATTCCAACACTTCGATTGGTCAAATCTGCTTCAGTAACCCGAACTCCCTTTTCAACTGCATCAATTGCTTTTCCACCTGCAGAAAGGACTTCCCAAGCGGCAGAATTAGCAGCAAGACCATGTTCCCATGTAGAAATGACAATTGGACCTGAAGACTTTCCGGTAAACTCTGCCGTAACGATACTTGTGGCATTTGCTGGTTCAATTGCACTGAGGACCGCTCCGGCCAGACCAAACTTTATAAATTTTCTTCTCTTCATCGACTTAGTTCAACGTGGACAACCATTTTTGATACACTTTAGCAAAACGTTCATGATCTGAATACTCAACTGAAAAATCATGTAGCCCACTGAAGTCGGGTTTTGCCATCATGAAAATATAGTCGTGCTGTTTTGGATTTAAAACCGCCTCAACAACTTCCATTGGTGGCAACGAAATTGGTCCTGGAGGTAATCCATTGATTTTATATGTGTTATAAGGACATTCAATTTCTTTGTGAACATTTAGCAATCGCTGAACACCATTGAGAAGATCTCCCCAGCAGAAACGGAATGTGGGATCAGATTGTAATTTCATTCCTTGCTTAAGCCTGTTTAGGTATAGTCCAGCAATGACAGGCCATTCTTGCGGATTTTTGGATTGTTCACCGAATACGATACTAGCTAACGTCACCGCTTCAACTGGATCTTTCAATCCAATTTTTAACAATTTTGATCGTCTATCTTCAGTCCAATAGGCTTTGTAAGCAGCTGCCATTTTATCCAAAAACGCTTTTTCATCGGTATCGTAAAACATTTTGTACGTATTCGGAATAAACATAGCTGGTATTTCAGCGAGTGAAAAACCGTATTTATCCAATGTGGAGCCAGTTGCTATGAATTGAACAAAAGACGTGCTGTCCAGCAATAATTGTCCTTGAATTTTTCCGGCTAAATCATTAATAGTCTTACAGTTATTAAAACTAACCTCAACCTCTACTTCACCATTTCCATTTCCTAAATCGTTCAGCTTAAAGCCATTTAAAAGCGTGCGGTATTGTGTGTTTGGTTCAAATCGGTATTTACCTAACGCAATATTCGCTTTTGAGAGTCCTTTGTATTCACCAATTTCAATAAACGCTTTGGTATCATCGATGATCTTCTGACTGGATAATTCTGTCGCCAATTCATTTAATGTCACTGGCTTAGAAACAAAGAATTCAATCGCAACTGTATTCACACTTTCCTTTCTACTTTTCATAAAAAGGAACAATTTTGGAAGCACTAAAAACCCCACAACTGCTGCAACTACTGCAGCAGAAATAATAATCACAACTCTTTTAGACATAATTGAAAATTAAGTTCATTAATACGTTGCCCTTTAGGGCCTTTAAACCAGTTTATGCGTTTACCAACCTGGACAAACCCAGCAGATTGAAATAAATTTATACTCGCCATATTGCCTTCTTGGATGGAAGCAGACAAGTTATGAAAATCAAATACCGCGCGAACATAATCGATGAGCAGCATAAGCGCCTCTTTCGCATACCCCTTACCTCTTTCCTCCAGACGTGCCAACAAAATGCCAACAGATACATTGCCATTTTTAAAATCTGCATCGTACAAATCAACCGTACCAATAGATTCATTGGAATCATTCAAGCAAAGAATAAACCGCAACTGTCCGGATGAACGAAACTGCTGCTGCTGTTCGATCAACTGTTGCATACCGTGCAATGAAAAAGGGACCTCAGTATCTGTAACAGGCCAATTTTCAGGATTATTCTCCCAAAGCATCACATCAATAGCATCGTGTGGCTCAACCATTCGTAAATAAAGTGTATTCCCTTGGAGCAATTGCTGCATGAAAAAAGAACTTAAAAATTACCGTGATTCATTTCAATTTCACCTTTGTAAACCATTTTGGCAGGACCGATTAAGTAAACGTTACTGAACGTGTCATTTTCATTTCTTTCGAATGAAATCAACAATTCACCGCCCTTTACATCTACGCGAATTTCACATTTTCCAGTGATGTCATGTGCATGTGCATGCGCCATTGCACAAGCTGTTGCACCTGTCCCACAAGAAAGCGTTTCATCCTCCACCCCACGCTCATAAGTGCGAATACTCAGGTGGTTAGACTGAATAACTTTCGCAAAGTTAACGTTGATTCCTTCTTGCTCATAAAGCGAACTGAAACGAATTCCACGTCCCAATTCAACTACATTTATATCATTTATCTCTTCCTTAAATTGGATGTAATGCGGAGAACCAGTATCTATTACCGCATCCTTAGTGATTGTCTCATGTACAACCGAAACATCTTTCATTTTTACCGAGAACAACTCCTCACCAATCGAACCTTCATGTGGACCATCACACCCAAGAAAGTATGCCGTATTTTTACAATACCCCCTTTTAAAGGCAAATGCTAAACCACAACGCGCACCATTACCACAGAAACTTTTCGAACCATCAGCATTAAAATAGTCAAGTTCAAAATCGAATCCATCAACGCGATTCAATCGAATTAAACCATCCGCACCGACACCAAATCTCCTGTCGCAAAGTTGGGAAACGTGATTTGCAGACAACCAATTATATTGACCATTCATGTTATCTAGCATGATAAAATCATTACCCGTTCCCTGGTACTTTTCAAATTCGAGAATCATTCGTCAAATATAGTTTTTTTCAAGTATAGCTTACTTTTAGAGGCTTAACAATCTTTAACAGCAAAACCGTAACAAATCCAACCTTGACCTTGTTAAATTTGCAATTGAAAAAGACACAAACATGAAAACATCTTGGAAATTAATTGGACTTGGATTTTTAGGCGGTATGCTTCCTCTTTCCGCTTATATGCTCGTGAGTAAACCACAATTTGATAAATTGTCAGATCAAGTAATTGATGGAAATCGTTATGCTCATGCCGTGAACTACGATGGCAATATGGCAGTAGGACCTAGCTTTGTGGAAGCATCTGAAAGCACAATCAATTCAGTAGTTCACGTGACAACAAAAGTTGTTCAAACGTCTTTTCAGCGAGATTTATTTCAAGAATTCTTTTACGGTCCTGGCGCTGGCGGTCGAGAGTTCAAACAATACGGTTCAGGTTCAGGTTCAGGAGTGATCATTTCGTCAGAAGGATACATCGTGACGAATAACCATGTAATTGAAAATGCGTCTGAAATAGAGGTTATTCTCAATGACAACTCAAAATACGTCGCCAAATTAGTTGGAGCTGATCCTTCTACCGATATAGCTGTTCTTAAAATTGAAGGAAAAGGCTTTCAACCAATTAAAATTGGGGACAGTGATAATTTACATATTGGCGAATGGGTATTGGCTGTTGGAAATCCGTTTAATTTAACATCGACAGTTACAGCCGGAATTGTTTCAGCTAAAGCGAGAAACATAAACCTACTGGCCAATCGCAACAAACAGGAAGTGGTTCCAATTGAATCATTCATTCAAACCGATGCTGCAGTTAACCCAGGAAACAGCGGTGGCGCATTGGTAAACACGAGAGGCGAATTGGTTGGGATTAATACGGCGATAGCCTCACAAACTGGAAGTTATGCTGGCTACTCATTTGCTGTACCTGTAAATCTTGTGCAAAAAGTAATGCGGGATTTAATCGATTATGGCATTGTTCAACGTGGATTTTTAGGTGTTCAAATAGCGGACATTTCTCAAGAGGTCAAAGAGACAAATAAACTACCTTCAACAAGAGGTGTTTTTATATCAAAGGTCAATCCGGATGGTAGTGCTGATGCTGCGGGAATAAAAGATGGGGATGTCATTCTTAAAATTGGAACAAAGGATGTCAATTCTGTCGCAGAGTTACAAGAAGAAATCGGTAAAAGACGACCAGGTGATAAAGTAGCCTTAACAATACTTCAAAAAGATGGGGATGAAGTTGTAAAATCAGTTGTATTGCGCAATAAAGAAGGGGAAACTAAATTGGTTTCAAAAGAGGAAATCGCGAAGAATTATTCCTTAGGAGCAACTTTTACAGAGTTGACAAGTAAAGAAAAACGGGAATTAAACATAACCTACGGAGTTAAAATTGCATCCTTAAACAGCGGTAAGCTTAAAGCAATTGGACTTCAGCCTGGCATGATCATTACAAAAGTCAATAATGAAGCAATCGAATCTGTCGAACAATTAACAAGCAAGTTAAACGGTGTTAACAAAGGTGTGTTGCTCGAAGTGTTATCAGAAAGCGGCAAAAAGGACTATTATGGCTTCGGGTTATAACCCGTAAAAAAGGATATGTTAACAATTCTCTTAACAATTTGGTTACATTTTTTTGGAAAAGAGCAGTTATTGATCGTACCTTTGTAACCAATTTTGCCCGTCACAGTTAAAAGAAGAGGAAAAACGAGAGAATGAGACAACTAAAAATTACAAAGTCCATTACCAATCGTGAAAGTCAGTCGTTAGACAAGTACTTACAGGATATTGGAAAAGAAGAGTTGATCACCGCTGAAGAAGAGGTAGAATTAGCCCGAAAAATTAAACAAGGAGACCAACGAGCTCTTGAGAAATTAACCAGAGCGAATTTGCGTTTTGTTGTATCAGTAGCAAAGCAATACCAGAATCAAGGACTAACTCTTCCGGATTTAATTAACGAAGGAAATTTAGGATTGATTAAAGCTGCTCAAAAATTTGACGAAACACGAGGGTTTAAATTCATTTCATATGCAGTATGGTGGATTCGTCAATCGATCTTACAGGCGTTAGCTGAACAAGCGCGTATTGTGCGTTTGCCGCTTAACCAAGTAGGTTCATTGAACAAAATCAACAAGGCTTTCTCACGATTGGAGCAAGAATTTGAACGCCCACCCTCAGCTGAAGAATTAGCAGAAGCGCTTGAAGTTCCTGAAGATAAAATCAAAGAGAGCCTTAATGTCAGCGGTCGACACGTATCAATGGATGCGCCTCTTTCTACCTCAGAAGATGGAGGAACGTTAATGGATGTAATGGCGAACACCGATTCACCTAAAGCGGATCACGCATTAATGGCTGAATCACTGCAAAAAGAAATTGAACGCTCGCTTTCTACGCTAACGGATAAAGAACGAGAAATTATTCGACTATTCTTTGGCATTGGTATGAATCACGGATTAACGCTTGAAGAAATTGGAGCTAAATTCAATTTAACACGAGAGCGCGTGAGGCAAATTAAAGAAAAAGCCATTCGACGGCTTCGACATACGTCACGAAACAAATTGTTAAAGGCTTATTTAGGCTAATAACGAAAAGGCTTCCTACGATTGTGGGGAGCCTTTTCTGCTTTATATACCTGTAATTTTTAATTCATCAAATACACTGAAAAATGGAAGCTGCATTGGGCTACGAAAAAGAGTTAAAGGCATACGTTGAAAGAGAACGCGCTGCTGTGAAACTATCAAACATGGTCGGAGGACTACTCTATGACAAAGGAATTGAGCTGGTTCTTTTTAGAAATCACCTTACAGATACCACCATCTCTGAAATTTTAAACTTACATGAGTACGCCAGAAATGTAGTTCACAAACCAATTGATGTCTTCACATCGTCTGAATTGGCTGAAGAAATCTACAAAATGGATTTAGCGCCATCGAAGTTAGATATAGGTAAGTTATCTAGCCAATGGCTTGCCGAATCTGCAAACTTTAGCTCGAAAGCTGAATTCTTAGCTCAAAAACTAGCTTCTTTCGGAAGCAACACTTCTAAAACGATTGAACCGAGAGATGTAGTGCTTTATGGGTTCGGCCGAATTGGTCGTTTAGCAGCCCGTGAGCTTATCAAGCAAGCAGGAAAAGGTCAACAACTTCGTTTGCGCGCAATCGTCACTCGCGGATCTAGTGATGCAGATATCATCAAACGTGCCTCTTTATTAAGAAATGATTCTGTTCACGGCTCATTCAGAGGATCTGTTATTGAAGACCTTGAAAACAAGTGCCTCATTATAAACGGACAAATCGTTCGAATGATTGATGCTGCTAATCCAGAAGACATCGATTATACTCAATACGGCATCAACAATGCGCTAATCATTGACAATACAGGTGTTTTTACAAATCGTGAGGCGCTTTCTCGACACCTTAAAGCCAAAGGTGTAGCCAAAGTTTTATTAACAGCGCCGGGGAAAGAAATTCCAAACATCGTATATGGAATCAACCAAGGTTCATTAGACGTTGAAAACGAAACGATTTTCTCAGCAGCTTCTTGCACAACAAATGCCATTTCACCCGTTTTAAAAGTCGTTAATGACAAGTTTGGTGTGGTGAAAGGACATATCGAAACGGTTCATGCATATACCAACGACCAAAACCTTCTCGACAATATGCATAAAAAACCAAGAAGAGGTCGGTCTGCAGCAATCAATATGGTGATCACATCAACTGGAGCTGGAAGTGCTGTAACAAAAGTAATTCCTGATATGAAGGATAAATTGACAGCGAATGCAGTACGTGTCCCAACTCCAAATGGTTCATTGGCTATTTTAAGTCTTGAATTGGAAAACACTACTTCCGTAGAGGAAATCAATGGACTGCTTCGTGAAGCATCGTTGCAAGGCGAATTGGTAAATCAAATTTACTACAGTTACGATCCCGAGCTTGTATCCAGTGATATTATCGGAAACACATGCTGTTCTGTATTTGATTCACATGCAACAATCGTTTCAAACGATGGAAAAAATGTGGTATTGTACGCATGGTACGACAATGAATTTGGCTATACGAAACAAGTTATTCGCTTGGCAAAACACATTTCAAAAGTACAACGATTGATTTATTATTAATTGAATTTGTATTTCATTCTAAAAAAAAAGCGGAGCCTTACTTAGACTCCGCTTTTTTGCTTCTTAATGACCGTGACAGTGCACTTCGTAAAGCGTATCACCTACAGCAATTCCGTTACTTTCTAAAGTCGAAAGTTCGTCACCACACTTCTCTCCTAGTTCAACCGTTTCAGTTGAATTAAGGTCATAATGGCAATCTGAACATTCTTCTTTGTTGCACGAAACGAATGCCACTCCAGCAACAAGTACTACCAATGTAATTTTGATTGTTTTCATTTGGTTGATTTTAAGGGTTGATTAAACTGATAAGAAATGGAAATGAAGAAATTTCTTCCCGGATGTTCCATTCCGATATTTTTAAGACGAGACAAGTGATCGATATAAGAAGAATTCAGCACATTCTTTACACCAATTTTAAATCCAATGGGATGTTGTTTGAAAGCAAGTCTACCATTCAACGATAAATGTATGAGGTGATATGGAGCAGAAGAAGTTTCAAATTCAGCTGTTCTATACTGGCCAAAATGAAGAATGTACTGAAGCAACACATCTTCCAATTGTACGATTGATTTCATTCCAAGCGAAAAACGCACCGTATTAGATAAGCGATTTTGAGGCATTAAAGGCAATGACCTTCCTGAATCCGTTTCCGTATATATGAATGAATAATTGCTTTCGGTGTGCACACGGTGAGCAAAGTGCGGATGGTAATGCAAGGCCACATCCACTCCAGACATATGAACAATAGGAACTTGTTCGTACTTAAAGACGGGAAAGGACTCAATTAGTGAATCTGTGGGCGATATTGCAATAAAATTGTTGAAGAACGTATAAAACGGATTAAGTTGAACTTCGAAGTGCTCACCGTGGTATTCTGCAGTAAAATCAAACTGATTGGCCGTTTCTGGTTCAAGTGTTGGATCCCCTACCTCATACCTTAACGAACCGTGATGCACGCCATTCGACAATAACTCGCTATAATGAGGCGCCCTAAAACCGCTTGAAACATTAGCTCTGAACGTATATTTATTAAAATTCCGTACTCCACCTAACGCGTAATTAAATCCTGTAAATTGTCTTTTTAATGCGCTGAATTCCTCACCTGTCTGTAATGAATTGATTTGCCTAAGGTCATATCGAACACCTCCTTGCCAAGCCCAATTATCGAGTTCTAATTTGAGTAAGGAAAAGGCTCCTGCATCGATTTGAGAAGCGTTAGGCAATAAATACTCGAGTGCGTTATCACCATTTTCGATCACCTGAAACATCCCTTGAATTCCGCTCACTAAGGATAATTTAGTATTGAATCTGTGATCTACTTTCACTTGGGCAATAGAATTCGATTGGATTAACGCAAGTCCAGGAATAGTCACTTTATCTTCAAATTCATCGAGGTCATTCCAAGATTCCCCAAGCAATAAAGACACCTCCGTTTTTCTGAGAAAGAGCTTTTGCTCAAGCGAAAAGTAATGGTTATGAAAATCTTGAACAGGAATTATTCTTCTCCG
>CANHQC010000046.1 GCA_947462695.1 Flavobacteriales bacterium
ACGCTTGAATACAAGGCAATGTTATCTGCCTCTGTTCCACCAGATGTAAATAAAATCTCAGCAGGAGTGCACGATAAATGCTTTGCAACTAATCTTCTAGCGGTTTCTATCAATGCTTTAGTTTGACGACCGTAAAAATGAGTGGAGGAGGGATTTCCAAATCCTTCAGAGAGTATTGGAAGCATGGCCTCAACAACCTCAGGAGCAATTGGTGTTGTCGCCGCATTATCCAGATAGACACGCATAGAATAATTTTTCGCTAAAGATACGTAATCCTTTTTTTTGAAGGTAATGAAAAAGATGAAGTAAAACAAAAAGAGCGGCCAATTGGCCGCTCACTCGAACTATACAAAACTACATCCACTTAGATGTAAATCGATTAAATTCTCCTCGAATTTCATTGAAGTTCTGTTCAAATGTTTCTACCAAGTCCTGTTCCTTCTCATGGTAAGCCATTTTCCGGCGATCGACTGCTACTGGATTTCGATTGATTTCATTTAAAAGCTCCTCCTCATTCAATTTAACTGCATGAGCAATATTGTCAATGTTATCGCGCTGAATGATGAATTGGTTTTGGAAATGTTCAACTTTTGATAATACTTCACCTGAATTATTTTTAGCTGCGATCTCCTCTAATCGATTCCGTAGGATCTTGATCTCATCTTTGTAAAAATCCAACTTTTTCATCCAGTTGGTATTCTCTTCGTGTTGTGTGTAAATTGATTCTTTTGTATTCATGTCCGATGAATTTAGTTGCTTTTAACAAAGGTCTTTGATTTAGGGCTTAAAAAACATGACATGCGTCAGGGGGAAGATTGATACTCGTCAATCATGCGCAGTTAAATGGAAGTCAAACGTATTTCATGAGTATCAGAGTCCCATAAATTTCAACGATTAGAAAAAGCAGAATGCAAAAAAAATGACCAGATCTGGTTGATTGAAATTAGACACCCCATTATATAACTTGGAGAGGAAGAAGTTTAATACAGATTAATTCCGTCTTGGAAATTCATTTTTTCAACTAGTGTTAAAACAGATTTTTTCTAAACGTTAAAGTCATTTACTATTGAATTGAAAAATAACAACTTTGTGCACTTACCTAAAAATTCTATTTTTAGCAGGAGAATACAATTAAGGCTATGCTTGATAAATCCCATAAACACGTTTCTTGCGCTACTTGTGGTGCCCGAAAAAGTTCCTTGTTTGGAAGTTTTTGTGACCATGAGGTGTCGAGTGCTGATGCTGTGAAGGCCTGTTCATACTACAAAAAGAATCAACCACTTTTTATTGAAGGTTCATTCCCTAGGGGAGTTTATTGCCTCAATCAAGGTAAAGTAAAGGTGTTTGCTCGAGGAGATGAAGGCAAAGAACAAATTATACACATTGCCAAAGAAGGTGATATTATCGGGTTTCGAGCCATGTTTAGTGGAGATCCCTACCGGGTTTCAGCATCCACATTAGAAGAATGCAATATTTGTTTCATCGCTAAAGAGGAATTCCTCGACATGATTGATAAGAATACGTCTTTGCGTAATGGAATTATTAAAGAATTAAGCAAGGAACTGGGTGATCAGGCCTTGTTCATAACAAATATGGCTCAGAAATCTGTTCGCGAACGTCTTGCATTCGCTATGTTGCTTTTAGGTGATATTTATGGCGACGAACCAATCAATTTGACGCGTGAAGACATGGCGAATTTTGTTGGTACAGCAACAGAAACCTTAATTCGCCTTTTGAAAGATTTCAAAGAGGAAGGAGTAATTGAAATTCATACGCGTAAACTTGAAATTGTAGATAAAGAGCGTTTGGTTAAGATTTCTGGTAAATAGTGATTTTACCCCCGGTAAAAAAATCCTTTGTTTTCACATGCTTCCATACCATTAGTTTATTGAGATAATGGTGTAATTATGCGTGTTGAATTCAAAGGATTCTCCTGCTTTTTTGGTTTTTAGTACCTCGTAAAAAGGTGAGTCAAGAGAAATCCCGATTAACCTGCCTTTTTCCAAATTGATAGGAGGAAAAGTATGACCAATAAAGAAGTTAAATTGGTTCGTTTCGACAATGCTACCAGGCTGTATGCTCTCATGTGGTCCGCAATCTACGCGCTGAAGAAATTTCAACTCATTTTTGCTTTTTTCAAGTTGCGTTTTATATAGCATCAGTAATTCGCTCGACTCTTGTTGATGTGATAAATCCTCCGGGTCAATTGTATCATTGTCATCAATGTCAATATCGCCCAAAATTACTCCTACACGTTCTGTGAGTTCTTGCACTTTTCCTTGCTGAATTCCAATCAGTGTTTCCTTGATTTTCTCCTTGTTCATCGTATTTATCTAATCGTTTTGCTGCCGAAGCTGTTCTGTACATCCATTAATCCCTCTTCATGCGCTTTGTTGTGGTGCTCATTAAAAGGAACTTTTCCATTAACGAATTCCTAGATTTCATCCCAAATGATAACTACTCACTCCGACTCACTCCGACACTGTCTTCAGGTTAAATGCACTCGTATTCAATAAAACAAAGGAAATACATTGACCATAAAAATCAAATGATGGAAACCAATTCAAAACATGATAAAAGTCATCGGTTCTAATGAATAACCTGCACTAATTTTTTGATGCGGTCTCGATCACTTAGCCACTCAACGAGAACCAGTGATGAGTGCAGTATAGGAAATTCAATATTCGATTGGCCAGGTTCAAGGTTGCTTGACCAAATCAACTCTCCTGTTAAACTGTGCATTCGAATTTCAGTGAAGTTATCCTTGAAATTCCAGTTTAATTTTGATCCAACGTTAATCGGATTGGGATAAACGTGAACTGCAGATTTTTCAACTTCATCGATGGAGGCTTGACTTGTCCAAAGTTTGACGAGACCAAAATTGTTCGTTCCTATCCAAATCACTTGATTCGAATCTCGTGTGCAAGATAGGACGTGATTGTCGGGAAGGGGGGAGTTGTCTGTGTTGTAATGAAACCAATCAGAATTGTTCTCACGTAAAACAAATCCATCTTGATGGGTGCCGATCAAAAAATTGTCATTTCCATCAAGTTCAAATGCTGTAATGCTGTTACTGGGTAAGGGTGAATTAAGTACGTTGAACGATAACCACGTTTGATTGCCATTATCGGTAAATATACCTTGAGCAGTGCTTCCAAACCACGGTCGATTCAGTTGATCGAGTTGAACTGAAATAACTGAATTATCTGGAACACCTGAACTTAAAAGTGTATAGTTCGTGATCACTTGATTCGATAAATAGATCAATCCGCCATTTATTGTTCCAACATATTGCGTAGCTGGTGTGCATGCAATTGAGGTAATGTTATTGGATAATAATCCAGCATTTGCACTATTCCACGTTGTCCAATTTCCTTGATCGAGGCAAGCGAATCCTTCAACGGTTCCGACCCACATGCGCTGCTGTTGATCAATGGTAATGGTGCGAATAAAATTGTCTGGAATAGCGCTATTCGACGTGTTGATGGATAGCCAGTTTACTCCGTCAAATTTGTAGATGCCATTAAGCGTTGTTCCAATATACAGGTTGTTTGAATTATCCACTGCAAGTGCGCGAATGTAATTGTCCGCCAATGGCGAGTTGGAACTAGAGTATACTTGCCAGTTTTCCCCATCAAATTGAGCCAGACCATTATCTGTTCCTACCCATAAATGATTTTGATGATCAACTAAAAGGCAGCGTATAGTGTTGTTTGGTAAAGCCGAATTGACATCATTAAAAACAGCCCAGTTTGCTTGCCCGAATGACAAAAAAAAACTTCCGCAACTTAAAAGAAGCGGAAGCCATATTTTTATGTTTTTGTGAAATGTCACCTTTATTCAATCACTACGCGAGTCGGGTATTTTTTACCTTCGTAAATCATGTTAAAAATATACATTCCTTTTGCTAAATCGCTAGTTCTTATTTCGACTGTGTTTTTACCTTCTTGGAATTCCAATTGAGATGTCCAAACTTGAGCCCCAACAAGATTAATCAACTCGGCTTGCATGTTGCCATTAGACTGGGTACTAAAGCTTACTTGAAACTCACCATTGGATGGATTAGGAGACAAGTTGATGGATTGCTTAAACGGAATGTTTTCCGCAATAGAAGCGCAGTTACTCACAACCGCTTCGACAGCAGTCATTGCACTAGAACAAGTGCTATTTGCGGTGTGAATTTCCCAATCGTAAAAGTAGTAGTAATATGATGCACCAGCTGAAGCGCCAATGATGGATAATACATTTTGTAAATCATATGGATAGGTAGCACTGTTGTTGTTTCGATACAAACCACCACCGGTATTAATGTTTCGTCCAACTAAACGTAAGTTGTTAGCTACGGGCACATTAAAATCAAGTTCTACACGACTCGTTCCAGCCGGTACAGTTGCATTCAACGTTTCGAGAACAACACCATTTTCATCTTGCAATTCGACAATAAAACTTCCAGCGGTTTGTGCGTAGACAAGCACAGATGAAAGTGTAAACGCTTCGTAACTATTAAAGATTTCGTATTGGTCTGAATTCACAAATCCACCACCTCCAATACCGTTCGAATGTGGTTCTGCATTTACAGAATCAGCATAAACATCTGTGTTTTGAACGTAGTAGGTTGTTGAGCTTGTCAAGTTTGGCGTTGTAAATGTGTTGCCAGACCATAAAAAATTTCCGTTGGCGTCGTACCAGTATAAATCTCCTGAACCAGATGCTGTAAGATCCATTGATCCGGATAAACAAACAGTATCACCTGTTACAATTGGTGCATTTGGTATGACACTATTTACTTCAAAGGGTAAAGAAGTGGTTGTCCCACAATAATTGGTAACCTGAACGGTGTAAGAACCTGGTTGCGAAATTGTAATGTTTTGTGTGGTTTCACCTGTTGACCATAAATAAGTCGTTCCAGCTGTTGCTGTCAGTTCCAAAGTTTGACCTGAACATAGGTTATTCGAATTGGATGCAGATATTGTAGGTAATTGACCTGATCCTGCCGGTTGCTGAAGTGTCAATGTTACAGGTACGGCAGTGTAATTGTTTGTTTCGTCTTCCTCAAGGAAAATATTGTTCTTATCCACTTCCATCACAATGTAGTAGTTCCCATTGCAGGTGTTTGGTGGGATGTTGATCCACATACCGTCAAGGTGTTTTCCATAGACATCTGTCCAACCAGAAGAAATCCCTTGTTCAATAACAGAACAGTTGTAGTTACCTCCACCAAGATTCCAATTGGGGAAATCAACATTGAGCATCGTTGAACCACTTAAGTACATTGTATTAACATCTCGGCAATGACCGTCATATGTACTACCAGTTGTACCACATTGACCGTAATCCATCAAACAAAAACCAATTTTCGCTCCGGTTCCAACAATGGGCCAATTTAACGGATTTGGATCTGATGTTTGAATTCGAAGGGTCATAACAGCCCAGTCATCCACGTGATTGTGACCGTGGGCTGGATGGTAAGTAACACTTCCAGCATATTGATCTACGTATGACATTGCATTGCCATTTTTTTGATAAATACGCTGTGTAATTAATTGCTTCGGATTAGGGTAGCCGTTTGGACATGCAAAAGCTCCTGTCGCATTGACATTAAAAACGGTGTCGTTTCCACATAGAAATGTACGTTTCCCGTTGTTATCCTGTCCACGAACGGTAAATGAACCATGACCAATATTTGGCGTTGAACCTGTAACTCTAAGTCGACCATTGTCCGGACCTTGACCTGTATAATTTGTACCGGCATTGGTTTGCGGATACTCTGTCCAGCCATTGTTAGAAATTCCTTTCCATGAAGCAGTTATATCTGGTAACAACAAACAGTTAGAGGAACCATCTTCACACACACAAGAAGTGGCGTTTGTAGTCGTACATTGTGCGTATGATTCAGTATTTCCGAAAAGTAAAGAAGCGGAAATTACCACACGTAAAAATTGTTTCATATAAGTAGTTTTAGCGATGCAATATAAGTAAAAAATAGAAGACATACGGATCTGATTTTTATTTTCCAATTCTGTTTGAATATCGAACGTAACATAGGTTACAGCGCGATATTAGGTGTTCAACTATCTTTGTGAAAAATAAAGTCGTCCATGAAAGCTAAAAAATCGTCACTTTACGCTGTGTTTAATTTTAAATGTCCACGCTGCCACGAGGGAAAGTTCTTCCTTTCTCATCCGTATGATTTGTCTAAAGCTGGCGATTTACATGAGCATTGTTCGGCTTGTGGATTGAAATACGAAAAAGAACCTGGATTTTATTACGGGGCAATGTATGTCGCTTATGCATTGGCAGTTGCGCTTTTTGTAACCATATGGACATCCTATAATTTATGGTTTCCAAATGTGTCTGTTGGGTGGCAAATTGGGACAGTCATTTTTGCAACTATCATTTTGGGTCCCTATATTTACGCATTGTCCAAAACGATTTGGGCAAAGTTTTTTATCAAATACGATCCAAATGCCATTGCCGAATTCAAAAGCAACCACCATTCATGAATCACTCGACTACCTACTTGAAGACGCATTAATCGAAGAAATAATTAAAGACAGTCAGCTGAGAGAAGTTGCTCAAGATGAGACGATAATTCATGCTGGAGAAAGAATGACAATGATTCCGATCGTTCTTTCCGGGTCGATTAAGGTCTCCAGAGAAAATGACGAAGGGGAGGAGTTGTTGCTCTATTATATCGAAGGAGGCGACACGTGCGCGATGTCCTTGCAATGTTGCATGAGGCAATCGGCAAGTGAAATCAAAGCAATTGCCTTGGAAAAATCGCTATTGCTACTCATCCCTCTTGAACGGATGGAACAATGGATGCATAAATACCGTTCTTGGAGAGAATATATCTTACAAAGTTACCATACCCGTTTGATGGAAATGCTAGATACCATTGACGCAATGGCATTTCTTCGTCTTGATGAGAGATTGTATAAATACCTCATTGATCAAGCAAAATTATTGGGAACGTTAGAAATCAATTTAACCCACCAGCAAATTGCGGAAGATTTACATTCTTCACGCGTGGTCATTTCTCGGTTGTTAAAGCAATTGGAGACTTCCGGGAAAATAGAATTGAAACGGAATAAAATCGTTCTGGGGTCAATCTGATTAGCTTCTCGGCTCTATTTTGTTAAATTTGGGTCTCAAATAAATTCAAATGAACGAAATTCTTGTAATTACCGGACTTCCTCGTTCGGGTACGTCACTTATGATGCAAATCATTGACAAAGCTGCTGTACCTGTTCTTTCGGATGGAAAAAGAGAAAAGGACATAAGCAATCCTGAAGGTTATTTTGAATTGGAGGCTGTTAAGGGAAT
Source organism: Flavobacteriales bacterium (assembly GCA_947462695.1). Taxonomy (GTDB): domain Bacteria; phylum Bacteroidota; class Bacteroidia; order Flavobacteriales_D; family Crocinitomicaceae; genus M0103. The sequence continues at coordinate 7,327 of CANHQC010000046.1, forward strand.
TGTTCAGGATAATTCATTTCTCAATGATGCAAATGGAAAAGCGGTTAAAATCGTTGCGCCATTGCCCATTTACATGAATCCAAGTTTAAACTATCGCGTTATTTTTATGCGTAGAGATATGGATGAAATCCTTCGGTCGCAAGAGAAAATGCTTCAAAAAGATCAGGTAAGTGAACGCGAAAAATTCCGAACCATTTATGATTTTCACCTCAAGAAGACCTATCGATTTTTAAAAGAAAATGACATTCCTTTTCTTGATGTCAATTACAAAGAGCTGATTGCTGATCCAGAAAAACAGTTGAAAGAACTTATAGACTTTTGTTCGTTAAATACACTTGTTGAAGAATTGGCAGTTGTCGTTAAGCCTGAATTATACAGAAATAGAAATGAAAATTAACACGTCCAAAGAAAAAGTGGTTTTCACACTCAATGGGAAGCCTTTTGAGGTGCCACCAGGTGGTTCGCTAGGAATTTTAGCCCTCGGAAACGTTGGGATTAAAGCATGGAAGAAATCAAAAAAGGCATTTGAGGAAAGCGAGAAAAATGGCAAAAAAGAAGAATAAAGTTCTTTTAGTCGGTTGGGATGCAGCCGATTGGAAGATTATCGATAAAATGATGGAAGCAGGGTTGATGCCTGCAATGAAACGAGTGGTTGAAAATGGCGTTCGAGGTAGATTGGCAACCCTAGATCCACCGCTTTCGCCTATGCTTTGGACATCAATGGCTACGGGCGTAAGGCCATATAAACATGGCGTGTTGGGATTTGTAGAGCACGATGGTCAAGGTAGTGTTCGTCCGGTTTCTTCCCATTCGCGAAAAGTGAAGGCCATATGGAATATGCTGTCCATGGAAGGGTATAAAAGCAATATTGTCGGGTGGTGGCCAAGTAATCCGGTTGAGTCGATAAATGGCTGTATGGTCTCCAACTTGTTTCAACAAGAAAAGAAAGGAAAAGAGGTAATGGACAAGGATAATTGGGAGATGCCTGCAGGTACCATTTATCCGGATCGAATCATTGATAAAATGATGGAAGTCCGTGTTCATCCGCACGACATTACAGGAAATCTGGTTATGCCATTCGTTCCTCAAGCAATCGCACTAGATAAAAAACAAGATAAACGGTTAACCATTATTGCTAAATTTCTTGCACATGCCTCAACCATTCACGGTGCATGCACTGAGTTAATGGAGACGGAAGAATGGGATTTTACGGCTGTTTATCACGATGCCATTGATCATTTTAGTCACGCATTCATGAAATACAATCCACCCAAAATGGAAGGATTGGATGAGGAGGCGTATGATTTATTTAAAGACGTAGTAAAAGGAGCTTATGTTTTCCACGACATGATGCTGGAACGTTTGCTGGGTATGATTGATGACGATTCAACATTGGTTATTGTATCAGATCACGGCTTCCATTCTGACCATTTACGCCCACGATTTGTTCCGCAAGTGCCTTCGGGTCCGGCAGTAGAACATTCCCCTTATGGCATTTTTGTGGCAATGGGACCGGGTATTAAAAAAGGAGCTCGAATTCATGGCGCGCGCGTACTTGATGTAACGCCAACCGTATTGTCCTTATTCGATTTGCCTGTCGGCAGGAACATGGATGGTAAAGTGCTTAATGACATTTATGAAGTTCCTAAAGAAATCAAGTACATTGAAAGTTGGGAGAAGATCGATAAGGAGGGTGGGTCAATCGTCATTCCTGACAATTCGGATGAATCCTCAAATGAATCTGCCCTTCAACAACTTATCGATTTAGGATATATTGACGATATGAAGGTTGAAGGTGATCCGGATGAAAATCGAAAGGAATACCTTAAGAATACACTCAGAGAAAACAACTTCTATTTGGCCAAATCCTACGCTAATGGTGGTCAATATGATGAAGCCTTGGAGTTACTCCTTGAAATCGAAAATAGAAAGTACCCAGATTTTAGGTATTTAATTGAAATCATTAATTGCGCCATAAAAACGAAGCGGTTTGCGCTGGCAGAGGAATATTTAACCTACATAAGATCGGAAGGATTAATCAAGGAGAATTTCATTGATGTATTAGAGGCAAAGGTACAGATCGGTCTAAACAACGCACCTCAAGCGACTAAACTACTGGAAAGGGCTAAGATGTCTTTTCCTGATGCGCCAGATGTTCTTTTAGAGTTGGGTAAAGTCTTGACGATCATGCGCGATTTGGAAGGTGCGAAGGATTGCTTTAAAAAATCAATTGAAATCGATCCGGATAACGCGTATGCTCATCACGGATTTGGTCTTGCTGCAATGAGAAATGAGGAGTATGAGTTGGCTTTAGAATACTTATTAAATGCAGTTGAGAAACTCTATCATTATCCTCAAGCTCATTTTCACTTAGGTGAGTGTCTTGTGTTCATGAAGCAATATGAAGCAGCCATTCATTCATTTGAAGTAGTAGCAAACATTGCACCTAATTTACCGAAAACTTATCGCTGGCTTCAGGATATCCACGAAATATTGGGTAATGAAAAAGAAGCGAACTACTTCAAACTCATCGTTTCCAAATACAAACTAGGCGAAAAAGTTATTCTTACGGGTGTTCCGGGAGAGAAACTTCAACGGACGATTCAGATTCTACAGGAAATAGGGCTGAACATAGGAGGAGATACGGCAGACTTTTTCGGAGAGCATATAGATGTTTCTCAACCGAATTGGCTAAGTAACTTTAGTGAACATGTCGTATTCGTTCCGTTGCAACTTATAGGCAGTATTTCGGGTAAATTCGATTTAGTATTCCTGTATGTTCAAGATGATGTGTTAAAAGCTGCTGATTTTATTCTTCAACTTGAAATAAAAAAAGAGAGCGTTTACGACGCTGAGCTTATACATGCACTGCAAAAACAAGTTAGCGTAATTGAGACATGGTTTGCGCAACAACCGAATCTTGATGTCGTCTACCTTACGAATCCTGAAGATGTTCACACACCGTTCGTTAAAAAATATCTTGACTTAAATGTTGACTAACTGATATTTTTAGTAATATTGACGCGAATTAAAACGCTTTTCTATGAATAAAGATTTACAAAAAAGACTTGGTAAGTATACTGCCGCTGCTGCTGCATTGGTTGGTGCTACCGGAGC
>CANHQC010000047.1 GCA_947462695.1 Flavobacteriales bacterium
ATTTTGCTGATTTTTTTCTTGTGATACAGATTGAGCGCTTGCCATAACCTGTCTGTTCCTCGCCGGACAGAAAGTGTTTGGAGGTCATTGTTGTACTCAAACATACCCGTGAGTACAATACCCACATCGTATTTATCGACTTCAGTAATTTTTTTTCCAGGAACTTCCCAAAGTCGAGTTGTTTCTAGTAGAATAAAGGAATTCGTGAATACAAGAAACACCGCAAGAGCGGACCATTTGAATCGTGTTTTCCATTTTGCAGAACGAATGACAATTGCTCCGATAACCAAAGCAACAAGCCAGGTGAATGGAGAAAGTAAAAACAACAGTGCTTTGGATAGTATGAAAAACATAGTATAAAATTAATGGTTTTGAATGGAGTTCGAAATTCGTTTATTGAAACAATCGGATTAATTTTGTTGAAAAATTCAGAGTATATGAAGTGGATTGAAGAATTTTTTGGGATAAAGTACACCGAAATCAATCAATTTTTAGTGATGATAGGCACTAAATTATTGGTCTGTATTTTCATTCTAATTATTGGTTTTTGGTTAGCGCGTGTGCTATCCAGAATGATTGTTCGTCTCTTGAGGAAAAGCAAAACGGATGAGGGATTGATTACGTTTTCTTCCAGCCTCATTTCTATGTTGCTTAAGATAGTCGTCGTCATTACAGCTATTACTCAATTAGGCATTGAAATGACGTCGTTTATCACATTGCTTGGTGCTGCAGGATTAGCGATTGGTATGGCTTTTTCAGGAACCTTGTCCAATTTTGCTGGTGGGATTATGATCTTGGTCCTTAAGCCGTTTAAGGTGGGTGACCTCGTTCATACTCAAGGTGAAAGGGGGTTCGTTAAAGAAATTCAAATCTTTAATACGTATTTGCATACGACAGATAATAAGGTCATTATATTGCCAAATGGACAAGTCGCGAATGGAAATATAATCAACTTTACGAAGGCAGACTATCGCAGAGTAGATTGGTTTATCAGTATTTCATATGGCGATAGTTTCGAGAAAGCAAAAGAATTGATTGAAGTATTTTTGAAAGAGGACCGACGAATTTTGCCTGATCCTGAATCATTTATTGGGATTAAATTACTTAATTCATCTTCGGTTGATTTGGAAGTTCAAGCATGGGTAAAAACGGATGACGTTAATCCTGTTTTCTTTGATATTAATGCACGCATATACACTGAGCTGCCCAAACACGGTATTCGTTTTCCGTTTCCTCAACTGGATGTTCATTTACAGCAAAAGTCGACATGAGTTTAGTAGAATCACACCCATTAATTAAAAGTTATATCGCTCATAATCATTTTGGTAACTTACTTGATTTAAAGCTTATAATTCATTCAAAAGGTGAAATTGAATACCGTGTAACTGTTAAAGATAAACACCTTGCCACTCCAGTAGCAGCTCACGGTGGATTTTTAGCGGCTTTACTTGATGCCACAGTTGGTGTAGGAGCGCTTTCGTTGGTATGTGAAAATGATCAAATCGTATCAACAATAAATTTAAATACGACATTTTTAAGTGCTGTATATCAAGGAGATGAGCTTTATTCATTGTCTAAATTGGTTAAGAAAGGAAATCGAATACTATTTATGGAAGCAGTGGTGGTCAATCAAGAAGGAATTGAAGTCGCCAAAGCTTCGGCTTGTTTGAATGTTTACCCCAAAGAAAAAGGTGGGTATTAGGTTGTTCACGATAGCGTGTTGATGGACAGATTTTTGTGATTGACTATTTAGTCGGTTGCGCACGTATATTTGTCTCATGAAAACAATTACTAAGAAAAAACAGGCATTAATATTAACTGCAAAATCATTGTTTGCGGAAAAAGGATTCTACGGTACGCCAACCGCTCAAATCGCACGAGATGCTGGTGTAAGTAACGGTATTCTGTTTCATTATTTCCCTACCAAAGAAGACCTGATTAAAACGTTGTACATTGATATAAAAGACGATATCTTCAAGTACACATTGAGCCAGGTATACCGCGGTGCAACAATCAAAGAAAGTTTATACACGTTGTGGTTGGCCTCGCTCGAATGGTACACTGAAAATCCAGAGGACTTTCAATTTATGTTGCAGTTTGAAAATTCACCTTATTATTCGGAGGATATTGAACGCTCCCATCGTTACGTACAAATGGCAATTTCCATCATGGAAGATGGCATGAATCAAGGCCAATTAAAAGCATTAGATCCCTTGTTTTTAGTTCGCTTACTCTCTGCATTAGTTGAACGATCTGTCTTTGAACTCAACCGAAACTCAACTGATTCTTCGAATAGTACCCTTCAAAATCAACTTTTTGATGTGGTTTGGGGTGCCTTGGCAAAATGAGTTAGGTGAAGCCAATTTTATTTATGCATTTCTGTTACGTTTAAGTCCTTTCTCAGTTAATTAACGTAGGGTTTTATTATTCGTCAAATGGAAAACTATTTTCAGCTATTCAAAGATCAGCTGCGAAAAATTGCTTTTATCCTGTTATTCGTGATGTGTGTCTATTTGATTTTTTTTCTATTTGCAGGTATTATTGGGGAATCATCATTTCATTTTTTCACTGTTTTCCCCTTATTTACGCCATTCATTCATACGTCATTATCCCATTTTTCCGAAAACTTTATTATGCTGTTTATCCTGAGTTTACCACCGATAAACAGGTTGTATTCAACACGTCAACTCATTCTGGTTGCTATAGCCATTTCGGTTATCTATTTGCCATTTGTACTGTTTAATATTAGCGATCCAGTGGTTGGGCTTTCAGGATTAGTGTATTTTTTATTAACGCGATTTGTTTTTTCAAATCACTTTTATAGCCGTTTTTTCATTGTTTTTTTCTCTCTTGTGATCATCGGAGAATGTTTTGTTATTGGTTCCGCAGATGATGTTGCTCATGGATTTCATTTATTTGCTGCAGGTTGCGGTTTTGTCAGTCAATCAAATAAGTTTATTCAGACAAATAAATACATGAGGCGCGTTGAAGTTTATTTATTTTCAAAAATTAGGACGAAAACATAATTCATTTCCATCAGGTACCCACCACTTTCATCCTTTTCTTGTACCTTTGTTCACATATTATGTTGCTCTTTTTAAACGATATCGCGGGTTCTGAGGTGATGGTAATTCTCATCTTTATCCTTATTTTCTTCGGATCAAAAAGTATCCCTGGGATTGCTAAAAGTTTAGGACAAACCATGCGGCAAATTCGCGATGCTTCTAACGAGCTCCAACATGAAATTAAAAAGTCCGGAATGGACATAAAAAAAGACATTAATTTGTCCTCATTTGTTGACGATACGGTGAAGGAAATCCAACAGCCTCTTGATCAATATGTGGAGGACATTGAGCATGCAGTCCGATATGAGGCGCCAAGAAAATCGCATTTAAATCAGGTGAAAGAGGTAAGTGATGTGCACTTTTCATCCGATGAATTACAGGAAGATCCTACGGGATTAAATTCAACATCTTCAGAAACAAAAGAGTAGTTCGATTTCTATTTTGTTTCGAGTTATTCCTATTTACATTCTTTTAAATTATTTCTTTATCGATTATTGTGGATTAGAGAAAAAGTCTTTTCTTTAATGTCATACTACTAGTAACTTTATGAATAAAACTTCTCTTTCAGATAACACTTCAGTATTCTGCATTCGAAAATCGGAAGCAAAAATGCTTGATCACCATGTAGAAGGTTATCTACAGCACGGTATTTCTATAAAAAGTGGCGATGTTGTGTTCGATGTTGGATCAAACATTGGAGTTTTTTGTTTGAGAGTAGCGCAACGGGCCAGTAATGTAAAGGTGTTTGCATTTGAACCAATACCGGAAATCTTTAATGTGCTAAAGGCAAATGCGCAACTTTATAAGGAGTATACAATTATCCCATTAAATTTCGGAGTGTCAGACAAAAAAGGTGTTGCAACATTTACGTATTTCCCCAATACACCTGCGCTTTCCACATTACACCCAGAGCAATGGGATGATAATCCTAACGCGTTTAAAGATGCAGTGAAAGGAACCATGAGAAATCCACCAAACAGCATGAAGTGGATGCGACTAATTCCAATTATGTTCGCTGGTTTAATTGCTAATCACTTAGTAAAAGGTAAACAACAAGTCAATTGTCAACTTCGAACAATTTCATCGTTTATTGAGGAATACCAGTTAGAGAAAATTGACCTTTTAAAAATTGATTGTGAAGGAGCTGAATGGTCAGTATTACAAGGTGTTGAGGAATTACATTGGCCAAAAATTCGATCGTTAGTTATTGAGGTTCACGATGCAGACGGTAGATTGGATAAGGTTAAAAATTTTCTAACCTCTAAAGGTTTTGATAAGCTAGTTGTGGAACGTGAGTCGGGCTTGGAGAGTACACAGTTGTTTAATGTTTTTGCTCTTCGATCATGACTGCGCAATTAGCCATATTTTATACGTTAGCGCTCTTGATTGGTACAAATACATTTGGATTTGTCTACAGTTATTTGATATTGAATCACAACCTATTTAGTAAATATAGAATCCAGACTAAAAAATATAAATCAGGAATTTTAGTCCAACGTTTGCCCCTCTATTTAATGAATTTACTTACATTGTTGATTCTATCTGGTGTTGGAATCTATTTTTGTTTTCCATTTTTTGATACCGAATCATATTCTCTTTATGTCATCGTATGTCAAGTTCTGTTTGCATTTATAATTGATGACATTTGGTTCTATTTTATGCATAGGATTTTTCATGAAAATAACTTCCTGCTGCGAAAAGTACATTCGATACATCACCGATCATCCACACCGTTCCCGCTCGAATATTTGTATGTTCATCCTGTAGAGTGGATGTCAGGCATGGTTGGCGCTGCATTTGCTTTTTTCTTGATTCTACTTGTTATGCCAATTAATATCTATGCTTTTTGGATTTTTGGTATGCTCAGAAATATGCATGAAATACACATTCATTCTGACTTGGAACTCCCAGTGATAAGCAAGATTCCTTTCTTGAGTACCACACGCCATCACGATGACCACCATGCCAAGTTAACAGGTAACTATGCGTCAACGTTTGCATGGATGGACAGCATATTTAAAACCAATTTTAAGCAATAATGAGGTCCTTCATTTGTGCTTCTCTAATCTTAGTGCTGGTATCATTTACCCAAAATGATCACCACTGTTCGTTGACTGTTAAAGTGTCTAATTTTAGATCAATCAAAGGGGTGTTAGAAATAGGACTGTACCGCGTTCCTTCCAGTTTCCCTGAAGTTGGGCAGACTTATCGAATGGTCAGAGTTAAGGTAGAAAGTAGTGATGTAACGCACACCTTTACAAATCTAGCTGCGGATAACTATGCGGTTTGTGTATACCATGACGAAAATAGCAACAAAGTTTGCGACAAGAATATTATTGGTATTCCAACTGAAGGGTATGGATTTTCCAACAATATCAGGCCGCGCTGGTCTGCCCCGAATTTTAATGAATGTGCAACTCATTTGGTTAGCCAAAAAACGTTTCGGATTCAGTTAATCAATTAAATCTATTTCTTGTTTATACCCTTGTTAAATCCTCTAAAAGTGAAATAAATGAAGGGGTTCCTTTTTTTATACGTACCTTTGCAGCCAATTTTAAATACATTAGATGACATTTGAGGAACTCGGGCTTAAGAGTGAGGTGCTGAAGTCGTTAAAAGAACTGGGGTTTGAAGCACCTACTCCGATCCAACAAAAAGCCATTCCACACCTTTTAAAGGAGGATAGCGATTTTGTTGGTTTAGCTCAAACAGGAACAGGTAAGACCGCAGCGTTTGGTCTTCCACTAATCAACAACATTGATAACAATGCACGTGCGCCGCAAGGCTTGGTCATCTGCCCAACACGTGAACTCTGCTTGCAAATTGCAAAAGACTTGGAAATTTTCGCCAAGTACACCAACGTTAAAATCGTTGCCGTTTACGGTGGTACTGATATTCGACGCCAAATAACTGATATTAAAAGAGGAGTCTCTATTATTGTAGCAACTCCAGGTCGCTTGATGGACCTTATCGATCGCAAAGCCGTGTCACTTTCTGAAGTGAACTATGTGGTGCTCGATGAAGCCGATGAAATGCTAAACATGGGATTCAAGGAGGATATTGATTCTATACTTGAAACAACTCCTGATTATAAGAATGTATGGTTGTTCTCTGCAACAATGCCTGCTGAAGTAGCACGGATTGCAAAGAACTACATGGACAACCCACTTGAGGTATCTATTGGCCATAAAAATCAAAGCAACGAAAATATCGATCACATTTATTACGTCGTAAAAGAGAGAGATCGGTATGCAGCTGTAAAACGGTTGATTGATTTCAATCCGGATATTTACGGATTGATTTTTTGTCGTACGCGACAAGAAACTGCATCTGTTGCTGACAAATTAGCCAAAGAAGGTTACAATGCTGAACCGCTGCATGGAGATTTATCTCAAGCGCAACGGGACAGGGTAATGGATCGTTTCCGTCAGAAAGATTTACAAGTACTTGTAGCAACTGATGTAGCTGCAAGAGGATTGGATATCGATAACATCACACACGTTATTAATTACAACTTACCTGATGATATCGAAAATTACACGCACCGAAGTGGCCGTACAGCCCGTGCAGGTCGTAAAGGTGAATCATTAGTGCTCATTAATACTCGTGAAGCTGGAAAAATTCGGGCGATTGAACGTCAAATGCGTACGACATTCACACTTGGAACAATTCCGAATGCTACTGAGATTTGTGAGATACAATTGATGAAACTCATCGAAAAAGTCATTGCTACTGAAGTAAAAGAAGCGGATATTGAGCCATTTATGCCGAAGGTTCGCGAAGCGCTCGAAGGGTTGACGAAAGAAGAAGTAATCAAACAATTTGTTTCGGCTGAATTCAATCGCTTCATTAATTACTACGAAAAAGCAGCAGACTTAAATGCGCAAGCTGGAAAAGGAGATCGTGATGACCGAGAAGAACGTGGACCGCGTCGCGAGCGCCGAAATGATGGACAAGAACTAGGTAAAACACGCTTCTTTGTTAATCTTGGTAAACGCGATGGACTAAATCCAGGAGGCTTACTTCGTTTGGTTTGTGATGCGACTGGATTGACTTCTTCCAACATAGGTAAGATCGATTTGATGCCTTCATTTTCCTTCTTTGAAGCTGATGATGAATACGCAGAAAAAATCCTAAGAAAGGTGAATGGTGCAAATTACGAGGGAAATACCGTGAGCATCGAAGTAACTAAAAAGAAAACATCTTCCAATAGAGGAGGAGGTGGCGGAGGTGGCTACCGTGATGGTGGCTCATTCGGAGGAAAATTCAAAAGTGATCGAAACAAAAAAGAAGGTGGATTTGGTGATCGGCCGCGTAAAGAACACCGGAAAGGTCAAGGTTCTAAACCACGTACTTTTGGTAAATCATTTGGAAAATAAGCTTACAGTTTAACAGTATGGAAATTAGAAATATTGCAATCATTGCACACGTTGACCACGGAAAAACAACGTTGGTTGATAAAATGATTGAGGCCGGAAACGTTATTAATGAACGCGACCGACCAACGGGTGAATTAATCATGGATAACAATGATTTGGAACGCGAACGTGGAATTACCATTGTTTCCAAAAATGTATCCGTTTCTTACAAAGGGACAAAGATCAATATCATTGACACCCCTGGTCACGCCGACTTTGGTGGAGAGGTAGAGCGTGTATTGAACATGGCTGATGGCGTATGTTTGCTAGTTGATGCATTTGAAGGTCCCATGCCACAAACGCGTTTCGTACTAGGAAAAGCGTTAAGTATGGGAATCAAACCCTTGTTGGTCATCAATAAGGTTGATAAAGAAAATTGTACGCCTGAAGAAGTTCAAGAAAAAGTATTTGACTTGATGTTCGAACTGGATGCCAGTGAGGATCAATTGAATTTCCCGACGATTTATGGATCAGCTAAGAATGGATGGATGGCCATCGATTGGAAACAACCTACGGATTCCATTACACCATTACTAGATGAAATTCTTTCGTACTTCCCACCGCGTGAAATTGCTGAAGGAAATACGCAATTATTGATTACCTCATTGGATTTTTCCACTTATGTCGGACGAATAGCAATTGGACGTTTGAGTAGAGGAGAAATCAAAGAAAATCAACCGATTATCTTGGTGAAACGTGATGGGACGCAAGAAAAACATCGGATTAAAGAAGTATTCGTTTTTGACGGTCTTGAACGTAAAAAGGTAAGCTCAGTCGCCGCTGGAGATATATGCGCAATTACAGGAATTGAAGGATTTGAAATTGGCGATTGCATTTGTGATTCAGAAAATCCGGAACCATTACCGACAATTCAGTTGGACGAGCCCACAATGTCCATGCTTTTCTCTATAAATGATTCCCCGTTCTTCGGAAAAGAAGGGAGATTTGTCACCTCACGGCACATTCAAGAACGACTTCAGAAAGAATTGGAGAAGAACCTTGCAATGCGTGTGATGGATACAGATAAAGCCGATAAGTGGATAGTTTACGGTCGAGGTGTATTGCATTTATCCGTTTTGATTGAAACCATGCGTCGCGAAGGCTATGAGATGCAAGTAGGTCAGCCTCAGGTTATTATAAAAGAAATTGACGGGGTGAAATGTGAGCCAGTGGAGGAATTGACAATCGATTTGCCTGAGGAGTTTAGCGGTACAGCAGTTGAAGCTGTTACGAAGCGAAAAGGGGAGATGGTGAACATGGAGCCAAAAGGTGAGCGTATGATCATCCAGTTTATCATTCCTTCACGAGGAATCATTGGCTTACGTAACTATCTTTTGACGCAAACAGCAGGTGAAGCGATCATGACGCATCGTTTCCTGGAGTATCAACCGTATAAAGGAGAAATACCGGGAAGACAAAACGGGTCATTGATTTCACTTGAATTGGGAACGTCTATTCCTTTTTCATTGAATAACTTGCAAGAAAGGGGTAAATTCTTTATCCATCCTAATGAGAACATATACGAAGGTCAGGTAATTGGCGAAAACTCACGGGCAGGAGATCTGTGCGTGAACGTAACTAAAACCAAGAAATTGACGAATATGCGTTCTTCAGGAGCGGATGACAAGGTGCGTTTAGCACCGCCTAAAGTATTCAGTTTAGAGGAGTGTTTGGAATATATTCAAGGCGATGAATACGTGGAGGTTACACCTGAAAGTTTGCGCATTCGAAAGATTCTTTTGAAAGAAACGGATCGTAAAAGAGCTGGTAAGTAGTTCATTCGTTAAAAGAGCTGTTTATTTTTTGTTGAAAATAATAGTACTTTTTTTTACAATGATATACTGAATATTGTACCTTTCAGATAGAAATTATCGTCTATGTTTGATGAAGAAGATGAAGACGATTTCGAAGGTACCCTTCGAGAGGATCTTGAACGTTTTGAAGCACACTTAAGAGGTGATTCATTGGGCTTCATGGATAGTGATCGGTTAGAAATGATAATTGATCACTATCTTATCAATAGTCAATACCAAAAAGCACGTGTTTGCGCAGAATACGCTCTAGCTCGTTTTCCTTTTTTACCGTTGTTTCAATTGCGGAAAGCACAGGCTATTTCTGCTATGGGGCAATTGAAAGAAGCGCTGCATGTATTGGCAAAAATTGAAAAGTTGGAACCACTATCATGTGAGTTTTATTTAACTAAAGCCTCCATTTTTAGTCAATTGCGCGATCGAAAAAATGCCATACGTTATTTTGAAGATGCGTTACGACTTTCAGAGCCGGAGGATAGAGATGAGATTTACTTGGATTTGGCAATGGAGTACCAGAATGCACGGGACTTTAAAAATGCCATTCGTATTCTTAGAGATGCGATTGATTCGAATCCGAATCATGAAGGAGCACTATATGAAATAGCTTTTTGTTATGATCAAATGGGGGAATATGAGCAAGCCATCCAGTGCTATTCTGACTTCATAGACGAAAATCCCTATTCATTTACTGCTTGGTATAACCTCGGTAATGCGTACTCCAAATTGGATAAGTTTGAAAAAGCTATTTGGGCTTACGATTATAGTATCCTGATAAACGAAGATTTTGGTCCAGTTTACTTCAATATGGGCACGGTATATATGTCGATGGAGCAATTTGAGCATGCTATTGAGGCCTTTTTGAAGTGCATCGAAATGGATGGTGAAGACGCCACTGCGCTCTGTTATTTGGGTGAGTCATATGAGCAGTTGAATCAACTTGAGGAGGCCAAAAAATGCTATTTAAAAAGCATCGATTTATCACCAAATTATGCTGATGCTTGGTTAGGATTAGGAATTGTCTATGACCTTGAAGAAAAGACAGTTGAGTCGCTCCCTTTTTTACACAAAGCATTGCAGCTCGACCCAACGAATGCTGGCGTATTGCATGTGTTAGCTGGAGCGAATGAAAAAATAGGAAATGC
>CANHQC010000048.1 GCA_947462695.1 Flavobacteriales bacterium
AATAGAATCGTAGAAGAAGTTGGTCAACTTTCTGCAGCTGCATTATATAGTTCTGTTGTTGACTGTCCTCCACCAGCTTCTCAGCCTAATGATCCAGCCTTATTGAGCTATGAAGGCGAATCAAAGTCTTGTGGTCCAATTGATTTAGTAGTTAAAGTGCATAATAATGGTACTGCTCCACTTACTTCTTGTACAATTACAGCAACTCAAGGGGCAAATACAATCGCAACTTACAACTGGTCTGGAAGCTTAGCGACATATGGTGTTCAGAATGTAACAATTGGACAATTTACCCCAACTGCAGCTTCTCAAAACATCTCAATTACTATTTCTTCAACTGACAATAATTCAGCTAATAATACTTTAGCTCAAGTTGTTGGTTTAGCAACTACAGCAACAAATGGTAATGCTACAATTAAAGTGAGTCTGGATAGATATGGTTCTGAAACATCTTGGAAATTATTCAAGTCTAACGGATCAATTGCTTACCAAAGTCCAGCATATACTGATGCTGCTGCAAATGGAACTTATCCGCAAGCTGATATCAATACAACGTTAACTGACGATTGCTACCGTTTAGAAGTTTATGACGCTTATGGTGATGGTTATGATAGCGGATATGGAAATGGATTGGTCGAAGTATGGGTTAACGGTGTTAAAATTGCTGGTGTTTCTGATTTCCCTTCAGGTTCTGAAGCAGCTGATGCATTCCAAATTGATGCTGTTGCTGGAATCGAAGAAACTTTAGCAAACACTTTCAATGTATACCCTAACCCTGCATCTGATATGGTTAATGTTTCTTTTGAAGGAACTGGAGCTGATTATGTTGTTTCAATGCTTGACTTACAAGGAAGAGTAATGAATACACAAACTTTAACAGGATTAAATGGTTCACAAACCATTGAAATTCCAGTTTCAGAATTGGCTAAAGGAAGCTACATTGTTTCTATCTCTTCTAATGGCGTCAACACAACAAAAAGTGTTGTAGTTAAATAAGAAATTATTCAATACAATTTTAGAATGGCTGCCTATTTTAGGCAGCCATTTTTCTTGTATAATAACCTTATTTTTTTCACCCTTTTTTTAAATTGTCATTACCGTCTAAATTTGTATCTTTGTCGGCTTGAATTGAAGATATTATGCCGAAAATTCGAAAACAAGACGCGTTGGATTACCACTCTTCAGGAAGACCTGGTAAAATTGAGGTGGTTCCAACTAAACCGTATTCCTCGCAGCGCGATTTATCTCTAGCTTATTCTCCAGGTGTGGCTGAGCCATGTCTAAAAATTGCTGAAAATGCAGACGATGTCTATAAATATACGAGTAAGTCAAACCTAGTTGCTGTAATTTCAAATGGAACAGCCGTTCTTGGTTTGGGCGACATAGGTCCCTTAGCATCGAAACCTGTAATGGAAGGAAAAGGTTTGCTTTTCAAAATTTTTGCTGATATAGATGTTTTTGATATCGAAGTTGATGCTAAAGACCCGGAGTTGTTTATTCAAACCGTTAAAGCGATTGCGCCAACTTTTGGGGGTATAAATCTCGAAGATATCAAGGCACCAGAGGCTTTCGAAATCGAAAGAAGGTTGAAAGAAGAGCTTGATATCCCAATAATGCACGATGATCAACATGGTACTGCTATAATTTCGTCTGCGGCATTATTGAATGCGCTAGAATTGGCTAAAAAAAGATTAAATCGAATTAAAATTGTAGTGTCCGGGGCCGGCGCAGCCGCAATGTCATGTATGAATTTATACTGCGCCTTGGGTGTTCAAAAAGAAAATATTTTCATGTTCGATTCTAAAGGACTTATTTGTGCCGAAAGAGTTGATTTGGATGAAAGTAAAATTCCTTATGCCGGGCATAAAAAATCAATTAGCCTAGCAGAAGCAATGAAACGCGCAGACGTGTTTTTAGGGCTTTCCAAAGGAAATGTTGTTTCGAAAGAAATGATTAAAAACATGGCGAAGGACCCGATTGTATTTGCACTAGCGAATCCGGAACCTGAAATATCTTATAAGGATGCTACATCAGTTCGTAAAGATATCATAATGGCTACGGGAAGATCGGATCATCCTAATCAAGTTAATAACGTACTTGGGTTTCCATTTATTTTTCGTGGTGCTCTGGATGTAAGAGCCACCGCTATTAATGAAGAAATGAAATTGGCTGCTGTTAAAGCGCTAGCTGACCTCGCCAAGGAAACAATTCCAGAAGAGGTTATCGAAGCGTATGGAGAAAAAAACATTTCGTTTGGACGAGAACAAATTATACCTAAACCATTGGATCCGCGATTGATTTATTACGTTGCTCCAGCGGTAGCAAAAGCTGCTATAGCCTCCGGAGTTGCGCGTCAACCAATAACAGATTGGGAAGCTTATGAGGTCCAATTAAAAAGTCGTTTAGGTTTAGATAATAAATTGGTTAGAACTTTAACTGAAAAAGCACAAGGTAATCCTAAACGAGTTGTTTTTGCTGAGGCGGATCAAATTAAAATACTTAAAGCAGCTCAAACTTGCCAAGAGGAAGGGATTGCTCATCCTATTTTACTTGGTAAACGCAGTAAAATTGAAGCATTGATTAATGAATATGCGATTGAAATGCCTGATGTTATCATCATTGATCCAAAATCAGAGGATGAAGACGAGCGTCGTATTTCTTTTGGGAAAGCATTTTTCGAGAAACGAAAACGTAAAGGGTTTACAGAATTTGAATCTATACAAATCATGCGAGAACGCAATCATTTTGGTGCCATGATGGTTGAGATGGGAGATGCTGATGCGATGATTACGGGTCTTACCCGCAGTTACAGAAATAGCGTACGTCCCGTTCTGCAAACAATCGGTCTGGATAAAGATGTTAAAACACTTGCCGGGCTGTACATTCTAAATACAAAAAGAGGTTTGTTTTTCTTGGCTGATACGACTATAAATTTAGACCCATCTGCTGAACAAATTGCTGAAATTACGGCTAATGTTGCCAAAACCATAAGAAAGTTTAAAGTTACACCACGGATAGCAATGCTGAGTTACAGTAACTTTGGATCTTCTATTGGAAAAGATGCAGAAAAAATGTCGCTAGCAACAAAAATTCTTCATGAAAAACATCCAAGTCTCGTCGTTGATGGTGAACTTCAAGCCAATTTTGCATTAAATAATGAACTGATGATGGAAAAGTTTTCTTTTTCACATTTAGCCAATAAACAAGTAAACACTTTGATCTTCCCCAATTTGTCTGCAGGAAATATAGCCTACAAGCTTTTACAGGAAATGACTGAGGGTGATGCTATTGGACCCGTTCTTGTTGGATTGAAAAAGTCTGTACACGTGCTGCAACTCGGTTCATCCGTTCGTGAAATTATTAATATGGTAAAAGTTGCCGTTGTCGATGCTCAAAATAAATAAAAAATGATTGGTCAGTTAAACGGAAAGTTAATAGAGAAAAACCCCACAGAACTGCTTATTGATTGCGCAGGAATTGGTTACGAGGTAAAAATCTCTTTAAATACTTTCTCGGCTATTGGCAATGACGAAGCAATTCGTTTGCATACCAGACTGATTGTTCGTGAAGATGCGCATATTCTCTATGGTTTTGCATCTAAAGAGGAAAGAGAAATGTTTAACCATCTAATTTCCGTTTCGGGTATTGGCCCCAACACTGCTTTGATTATGTTATCCTCATTGATTCCAGATGAGATCGCTCAAGCAATTCAAACAGAGGACGTAAGAACAATACAAAGTATAAAAGGTATCGGAGCGAAAACTGCACAAAGGGTAATTATTGATTTGAAGGATAAAGTGTTAAAAATGACCTTTTCTGCTGAAAATATGTTCACTCAAAACAATACCCAGCGATTTGATGCGTTAACCGCTCTTGTTTCTCTAGGTTTTGATAAAAAAGCGGCGGACAAAGCCCTTGATAAAATCGCAACAGGGAATGAAACAGTTGAACAATTAATAAAAGAAGCACTTAAAATACTTTGATGGCTGAATGCTAAAAAAGAAATTAATAGGAAAATTACTGCTGCTTGTTTGTACTTTTTTAAGTGCGCTAGGGAAGTATTATGCTCAAGACACTTTACCTTTTCCAATCCAAAATTATATTGATCCCACCCAAACACAGACACAAAGTTTCGATTTGGGTGACCCATCTTCCGTATCACAAACCATAGTTTATGATCCTATTACTGGAAGATATATTTTTAAAGAGACTTTCTCAAACGGTTTAAATTATAGAAATCCTTCAATGATGACACTCGAAGAGTATTTGGAATACGAGCGTCAAAAAGCATTAAGAGATAACTGGAAAGATAAAATTGAAGAACAAACAGAAGCCGGTCAACCCATAGAATTTCCAATAAAGATCGGAAGCAAAGCTTTTGAAAACTTTTTTGGATCCGATCAAATTACAATTCGACCTCAAGGAGCCGTGGAATTATCATTTGGAGTAAACTCCTCGCGTTATGATAATCCCATTTTACCAATGAAACAACGCAGAATTACACGTTTTGATTTCAACCAGCAAATCCAACTCAACTTGGTAGGATTAATTGGAACCAAGTTAAAAGTATCAACGAGCTACAATACGCAGGCGACTTTCGATTTTGATAATGTTACTAAACTAGAATATACAGGTGATGAAGACCAAATTCTTCAAAAACTAGAATTGGGTAATGTCGCTTTGCAATTGCCAACCACCCTAATACAAGGTTCACAAACGCTGTTTGGTGCTAAAACCAAATTAAAATTTGGAAGATCAACTATCGATTTGATTGCGGCATCATCTAAGGGAAAACGTACGGAAATTAATGTTTCAGGCGGAGCACAAGTGCAACAGTTTGAATTAAATGCAGATAACTACGAGGTCAATCGACACTATTTCATCAATCTTTACCATAAAGACCACTACGATGAAGCCATGTCAACGATTCCAATCGTAAATTCTACCATTAACATCACAAGAATTGAAGTCTGGCTAACAAATAGGACGAGCAGTATTGAAAACACAAGAAATATCATTGCTTTTTCCGATTTAGGTGAAGCAAAAATTGAAAATTGTCAAGGTCAACCAGGAGGATTTGGACCGAGTGAATTACCTGATAATGAAGCTAATAATCTTTATAATTGGGCAGCTAATCAACCCCTTGTAAGAGGATTTGCTAATTCTGTTCTTGCGCTAAGTACACAGGTTACTGCTCCGGGTCCTTTTCAACAAGCAATAGAATACGAAAAAGTTGAAAATGCACGGAAACTAACAGAGCAAGAATTTACCTATAATGCACAATTGGGATATATTTCATTGAATTTACCCCTCAACAATGATGAGGTATTAGCTGTAGCTTACGAATATACCTATCGAGGTGACACTTATCAAGTGGGTGAGTTTTCAACCGATGGAATTGCTGGACAGCAGGCATTAATACTCAAACTTTTGAAGCCGACAATCACCAATCCGAACAACAAAGTTTGGGATTTAATGATGAAAAACGTATACTCAATAGGCGCTTCGCAACTGGATCAAAATGGATTTAGGATTGACATTCTTTATAATAACCCAGCAACTTCTCTCCTAGTTCCATTTTTCCCTCAAGATGGTGTGGATGATAAGCAAATTGTTACTTTAATCGAAATGGATAGGTTGAATCAAAACAATCAACCTTTTTCAGATGGTGTTTTTGATTTCGTGCCGATTACTTATACCGGAAATAGAGCCGAAAATGGGGGAACAATAAATACAAAAAATGGAAGAATTTATTTTTCTACAGTTGAGCCGTTTGGTAAGACTTTAAAAACGAAGCTTGAAGCAGCTGCTATTCCACCTCTAATTATTGACCAAGTGGTTTTTACGGAATTATATGATTCCACAAAAACAGCGGCTCAGCAAATCCCAAGTAAAAACCGTTTCAGTTTTAAAGGTCAATACCAATCTTCTGTTTCTTCAGACATTCCCCTTAACGCGATCAACGTGCCAGAAGGAGCAGTTGTAGTAACGGCAGGCGGAATTAAACTAACGGAAGGTGTGGATTATACCGTTGATTACAATCTAGGGCGTGTAAAAATCCTCAATACCGGGATTCTCGAATCTAATGCGCCGATTAAAATATCAATTGAAAGCAACTCCGTTTTCGGATTTCAAGCGCGTTCCCTAATGGGGATGCATTATAACTTTAAATTGAATGATCAATTTAACTTAGGTGCAACTTGGATGCGAATGATGGAACGTCCCGTTACTCAAAAAGTAGATATAGGTAGCGAACCATTCAAAAACAATGTTATTGGATTTGATTTTGCCTACCGGACAGACGTTCCTTTTTTAACCAAATTGGTTGACTTATTACCTGTAATTTCAACAACTCAAAAATCTACTTTTTCTATATCAGGCGAATTTGCGCATTTAATTCCTGGGCAACCGCGAGCAATTAATAAAGACGGAACATCTTACATTGACGATTTTGAGGGTTCTCAAAGCACAATTGACCTCAGAACAATTACAGCATGGAGGTTATCATCTATTCCGCAAGGACAACCCGATTTGTTTCCAGAAGCTGTTTTCAAAGATCTTTCGGCTGGATATAAACGGGCAAAAACATCGTGGTATTTAATAGACCCCCTATTTTATCAAAGCAATTCGCTTACGCCTCAACACATAAAGGATAATCCAGCAATGCTTTCGGATAGCAGGATGCGCCTAGTTAATCAAACTGATATTTTCCCTAACCTGCAGCAGCAGTATGGTTCAATTCCGAATATTCCAATTTTAGAGTTAGCCTACTATCCTTCCGAACGCGGAATGTACAATTATGATACTACTGCAACGGTGAACCCAGATGGAACCTTTACCAATCCTGAAAATAGATGGGGAGGAATAATGAGGGGTCTAACTACCAATGACTTTGAACAAACAAACATAGAATTTATTCAATTTTGGGTTTTAGATCCATTTAATGAAGACGCAGAAAATGCAAACCCAAATTCAGCACATTCTGGAGGTGATTTGTATTTCAATCTCGGAAACATTTCTGAAGATGCTTTGCCAGATTCAAGAAAAAGTTTTGAGAACGGTTTACCTCCAACCGGAATGTCGGTTAATGATGACTTAGATACTACTGCATGGGCAAGAATATCAACGCAACAGGTTGTTGTTAATGCTTTTGATACTGATCCTCAATCTAGACTAAACCAAGATGTTGGTTTAGATGGTTGGGCTAATGCTGATGAAAAACTTGCTTTCGATAATTATGTAAATTGGGTATTAAGCAACCCTATTTTAGATCCTGCAACAAAATCTAGAATGATCAATGACCCATCATCTGATGATTACAATTTTTATCGTGATGACAATTATGATGCAGATACACTGAATATTTTACAACGATATAAAAAATATAACGGTATGGAGGGCAATTCGCCCACAACGGAAATGTCTGATACGGCAAATGCTGACGGTTACCCAACCCAAGGTACCAACGTTCCGGACATCGAAGATATTAATCAGGATAACAACTTAGCAGAATCGGAAAGCTATTTCCAGTATCGTGTTAGTTTGAGACCAAACGACATGCAGGTTGGTAAGAATTTCATTACAAATGTCCAAACCTTTCAAAATGGTACAAAAACAGAAAAATGGTACCAATTTAAAATACCTATTCTTGATTATGAGAAAAAAGTAAACGGTATTCAAGATTTCAGGTCGATTCGTTTTATGCGCATGTTCATGAAGGATTTTGATGAAGAAGTACTTTTGCGTTTTGCACGACTTGAACTCATTAGAGGTGAATGGCGACGTTATCTGGAAGATCTAACCGCACCAGGCGAAAGCGTTCAGACAGATCCTAATCTAACAACCTTTAACATTGCAGCTGTAAACGTTGAAGAAAACGATCAAAGAAGTCCAATTAAATACGAAATCCCGCCAGGAATAATTCGTGAGGTGGATCCGTCACAAACTTTCCAAAGGCAATTGAACGAGCAGTCTTTGGTTCTTGATGTGTGTAATCTTCAAGATGGTGACGCAAGAGCTGCATACCGCAATGTTCAATTTGATGTACGAACTTATAAGAAACTTAAAATGTTTGTGCATGCAGAAGAAGTACTTCAAACCTTACCGCTAGATGATGAAGATCTTACCTTATTTGTGCGCTTAGGAACAGATTTTAATGATAATTATTATGAATATGAATTGCCGCTTTATACCACAGATTGGGGCGCAACGGTGGCGGAAGAAATTTGGCCAGAGGAAAACAATGTTGAAATTGTTTTTGATGACCTATTGAATTTGAAAAAGAAACGCAATGAATTGATTGCTTCGGGTAGTACCGATGTTTCATATGTCGTTGAATATAATGGCATAGACCCGGTAAATCCGAAAAGGATGCTAAAAGTTAAGGGTAGTCCTAACCTTCAAGGAATTAAAACCCTCATGGTCGGAGTTAGAAATCCTGGAGTAAATCAAGACAACCCTTGGCCAGACAATGGTGATGCTGAATGTGCGATAATATGGATTAACGAGTTGCGCTTGACAGATTTCGTAAGCGAAGGAGGTTCAGCCGCTATTGCGCAAATGCAGGTACAGCTAGCTGATTTTGCCAACGTTTCTGCATCAGGAAATTATTCTGGAATTAACTGGGGAAGTGTTGAAAGTCGTGTACAAGAAAGGCAACGAAATGAAAAAATAGGTGTGGACATGAATGCCAATGTTCAACTTGGCCAATTCTTCGGTAAAAGAGCAGCGGTTTCTTTGCCATTTTTCTACGCTTATTCCTTAGGCTTAATAAATCCTGAATATGATCCTTTCAATCCGGATGTCAGATTAACTGACTACGATTTAACAACACGAAGAGAAAGAGCAAAACTAGGACAAGATTTCAATGAAAGAAAATCTTACAATTTCACCAATGTTAGAAAAGAATTGAAGGCAGGTGCTACCGCTCATTTCTGGAGGATTTCTAACTGGTCAGCTAATTATGCTTATGCTGAGAATCTGAGACGCGATTTTAATACAAAATCAGATTTGACCAAAACATGGACAGCTGGATTAAATTATAATTACTCATTTACCGCAAAGCCATTCGAACCTTTTAAAAACAGTGAGTTTTTGAAGAAATCTAAATGGTTTGCTTTGATCAAAGACTTCAACTTATTTTTAACCCCAAAGAATATTGCATTTACGAATGACATTCTTAGAACCTACAATGAAAGACAAGTTAGAAATAACATGGTGCCGGATTATGAATTCCAACCTGTGTATGTTAAACGATTTACATGGAATAGAACCTATAGTTTAGGTTATGATCTGACCAAGAATTTGAAACTAACGTTTAATGCTAATAATCAAGCTTTATTTACCGAAGGCGATGGAAGGGTTGATCGCAAGTTAGATCCAGAAGGTTACCAACAATTTAGAGATACCGTTATCGATCAGCTTTCAACTTTTGGTACAACAACGGATTATTCGCATACTTATGCAGTAAATTATACCCTTCCTTTGGATAAAATTCCTGCAACCGATTGGATGACTGCAAATTTCAAGTATGGTGGAACATACAACTGGCAGCGCGCTCCTTTAAATCAATCAGAATTTGGTAATATTATTCAAAATAACCGAACTGTCAATGTTACAGCGCAATTGAACTTTACTAATCTTTACAACAAACTCCCATACTTCAAAAAAGTATTAGGTGATGGAAAAGGAGGTCGAGGTGCAGTTGCAGGTAAAGAGGTGGGTGTGCGAAATACTGGCGAAAAGAATCAGACGAATTCAGAAAAGACCCCAGAAGCAACGGATGAAACAGAAAAGCCGGAATCCGAAATGACGAAAAAAGAACGGAGACAGGCAAAAAGGAAAAAGCGTAAAGAAGAAAGACAAAAACGTGCAGAGGAAAAACGTAATGGAAAAGTTCATCCTGTAGCTGGATTTTTTGCGAGAGCAATAATGACTGTTAGAAATGTTTCCGGAACATATGCGATGAATGATGGAACCCTGTTACCTGGTTATAATCAGGAAACAAGAATTCTTGGATTCAATGGAGGGTTCGATGCACCTTTGGCTGGATTTGTATTTGGTCAGCAGCAATATGATTTACTTGGTCGTCAAACCGATTACAATATTGCAACTACGGCTGCAGGTCAAGGCTGGTTGGTTAAAAATGAGAATTTGAATAAGCAGTTTACTATGACGCATTCAAAGAATCTGAATCTAAGGGCTTCTCTTGAACCTTTGAAAGATGTAACCATAGAACTAACCATGAATCGCACTTTCGGAAATAATTCTAGTGAATTCTACAGATGGAACGATTCAACACAAGTGTTTGAAGGTCAAAGCCGCGTTCAGAC
>CANHQC010000049.1 GCA_947462695.1 Flavobacteriales bacterium
AGTGTCATGGGCAATTGATTTTTTCAAAGATAGTATGCGAAATGTATTCCGAACGAACACGGGCTCACAACTTGTCAACACGTTAATTTACAATCAAGTTTAGCGCATTCCATTGATCCCAAAAATCAGGGAAACTTTTATTTACGTGCTCTGCCCCTTGAATTTCAATCGTACTTTGAGTGTTCAATGAAGTTACTGCTAACGCCATTGCTATTCTATGATCTCCGTGTGCATCTACTCGACCTGCAAGAATTTTCTCAACACCTTTCACCACAAGTTCATCACCATCAATTGAAATTTCTACGCCCAATTTCGCATATTCCATTTTAAGTGCCATTGCGCGATCGCTTTCTTTATTCCGTAACCGATGAACACCTTTGAATCGAGACGTTCCAGGTGTCGATGCTGCAAAGGCAACAACTGCAGGAAAAAGGTCCGGACAATCCGTTAAATCGGCAACCATTGGATTTCTGAGCGATCCATCTACCCGAATTCCTTCATTGGAAATAGTTACCTGACAGTTGCTTTTCATTAAAAAATCAATCAACTTTTTGTCTGCCTGCTTGCTGTTCATGGATAATCCTTTAGTCACTAGTTCATGTCCGAGTGCAGCAGCAACAAGTGGATACGAAGCCCCACTCCAATCGCCCTCAACTGAATAGTGTGTCGCATGAAATGCTGATGTGCCATCCAGGAAAAACGTGTCATTTTCAAAGATCATCTCTACACCAAAACGTTTTAATGTATCTTGAGTCATCTCGAGATAGGGCGAACTTTTCATTTCAGAAATGTGCAATTCAACCGGAAGTTTTGCACGCGCGTAGCCCATGAGAAGCCCTGTGATGTGCTGAGAACTTTGACTTCCATCAATCGTAAATACACCACTTTTTAATTTTCCATATATTAAAAGTGGCAAGCGATGATTCGTTGACTCTACTTTTGCGCCACACGTTGTCAGTGCATCAACTACAAATCCATGCGTGCGATTCTCCAAAGACCCTTTTCCATGTATACTAAAATCTCCATCGGCTGAAGCTAACACTCCTGCCAACATGCGAAAAGCCAATCCACTTTCACCCACGTTTAGTTCACATTTCGCTGGTAACGTTGAAATTCCATGGATGATAAGCGAAGTGAAATCCCCAGAAACTTGTGCTCCAAGTAACCGCACCGATTCGATAATCGCTTTCACATCTGCGCTTTCTCCGCAATTATGTATTACGGAATGACCTTCAGGAACGAGAGAAGCAGCAACTATTGCGCGTTGTGCGTCACTTTTTGAAGGGGGAACAGTGATGGTTCCAATACGTTTTCCAGGATGAATCAATTGAATCATTTCTAGTCACGTTTGGGATTCATGACACGGGTTTGTTGGCGTATGGATTCTTGGTGAATTTCATCCATCACGCGTCGAACAAATTGTCGGGTTAAGCCATGTTCCTGGACATCTTCCAAGCGCATACGAATCATATTTTCCCAGTGTTCGCGCTGAAAAATAGTGATGTTGTGATCGCGTTTAAATTCACCAAGTTGCGCGCTAATTTTCATCCGTGCCGCAAAAAGATCGAAAAGTCGACCGTCAAGCACGGCAATTTGCTCGCGGTATTCATTTAGTTGGTCTACTACATCATGTTTCGCGTTTGATTCACGCACAACCAAATGCTCAAGTAAATTTTTAAGCTGTTGCGGCGTAATTTGCTGTTGTGCATCTGATAATGCAGCGTCTGGATTTGGATGCGTTTCGATCATTAATCCATCGAAATTCAAGTCCATTGCCTTCTGGGAAACTTCCTCCAACAAATCCCTGCGGCCGCTGATGTGACTAGGATCACAAATTAACGGAAGATTGCCTAACCGCTCTTTCAATGCTATTGGGATTTCCCAGTGGGGAACATTCCGGTATTTGGGATGATTGTAAAACGAAAATCCACGATGCAGTGCAACTAAATCAGTTATTCCCGCTTTTTCTAACCGTTCGAAAGCACCAATCCATAATTCAAGGTCAGGATTAACCGGATTTTTAATCATAACCGGAATATCAACTCCTTGAAGTGAATCAGCAATCTCTTGAACGGCAAATGGATTTACAGTTGTACGTGCTCCAATCCACAGGACATCTACACCTGCATTTAGCGCCTCTTCCACGTGAGTTTTATTGGCGACCTCAACGGTTACTGGAAGTCCGTTTATTTTTCCAGCCTCGACCAACCAAGGAAGCGCAATATCTCCTAGTCCTTCGAACGAATCAGGTCGCGTACGTGGCTTCCAAATTCCCGCTCGAATGAGTTGAATATCGGTTTCTATGGCCAAATCGTGCACTACCTTATGTACTTGTTCTTCATTTTCGGCACTGCACGGTCCGGCAATAAGAAATGGCCGTTTAGATTGCTGTATTGACTGACGTAAATTCATGATTGTTAAACAAGTGACAAAGGTACAATGTTCCGCGAGGATTTTAAGGGTAATTTATTGACTTTATTCAAGACACAACGGTTATTTTTTCATCTAATTTGTTTTACATTTTCATAAAACTTTATTGAAATCAAGATCTGTTCAACCACCTAGTTAATGTTGAACATTGTGACATGGAAATTCATATTGGTAAATTGATCAAGGAAAGGCTTCAGGAAACGGGGATGAAAAAAAGCGAATTTGCCCGCAGAATTAACAGAACCAGTCAAAACATCTACGATATTTTTGAACGAAAATCGATTGACACAGGTTTACTTACAACGATTTCTGAAATTCTTCGATTTGATTTCTTTGAACCGTTATCTAACCGACTTAATATCCAAGAAACAACTACTTCAGAATTGAAAGAAATGCAAGCAAAGTTTGGGTCTACGGTTGGAATGTACACTGCCTTAAATAAATGCCAATCAGAAAATCAACAGCAATTTATTGAGATCAAACACCTCAAAAAGGAAGTTGAATACCTCAAAGAGATTAACGAATTATTGAAGAAGAAGGATTAAGCGTAGCTTTTTCGCTGATAATCTTTAATTTTAGTCCAACGGACTATAACTTCTATGAGAAAAATTGGCTTTCGCCTCCTCGGAGTGCTTCTTATCGTTTACGTTTCTATATGCGGATATATGTTTTTTTATCAAGAAGATTTTATTTTTCTTCCCGAAAAGATGGAACCCAATGAGCCGTTAATGTTGACTGTTCCACATGAAGAAGTTTTCTTTTATTCCTCTGGGGCGAAATTAAATGGTTTTTATGCCAATGTTGAACATCCAAAAGGATTGATATTCTTCCTCCATGGAAACAAAGGCAACCTGAATGATCAAGATCAAGCGGCACGTTTCTATACTTCATTGGGGTATGACTTTTTCAGTTTTGATTACCGCGGTTATGGGAAAAGTTCGGGACACATTACTTCCGAAGAACAATTTTTCAATGATGTCAAAACCGCCTACGCTTATTGCTTGAAGAACTACGATGAAAAAGAGATTACGATAATTGGTTATTCACTCGGTACAGGTCCTGCAAGTTACCTTGCTTCTGTGGTAAAAGCGCCTAAACTTTTGCTGATCGCACCATACTATTCCTTAAAAAAAATGACGGTTCACCGCTACAAGGTAATCCCAACGTTTTTAGTGAAGTATCCTTTCGATACATACCTGCATATGGAACGGGCCAGACAAAAGAAGCTCGTTGTTCATGGGGATTTGGATGCCGTGTTGCCATTCGAAGCTGGGAGGGAATTATCCAATCATTTTGGAAAAGGAGATCGTTTTGTAAAATTACCTGGTCAAGGTCATGATGACATGGAGAAAAATCAACTTTTCAGGAAAACTGTACGTCAATTTTTAGGCGTTAACTAAAAAATAGTATGAAAACACTACGCTTCTTTTATCTTATCTGTATCCTCTTCCCTATCCAGTTGAATGCGCAGCTCGTCATCAATGAAGGAAGTAATCGCAACTACCAAACTTTACCTGATGAGGACAATGAATATAAGGATTGGATTGAGTTATATAATTCCGGAACGGATACCATACACCTCCTTGGCTACAGCTTAACTGACAATCCAAACCTGCCTCAAAAATGGATCTTTCCTGACGTTTCAATTGCTCCATCAAGTTACAAACCTGTTTTTTGCAGTGGGAAAGACCGCAAACCGTTGTCGGGATTTACGCATGTGGTAACCTCATCCAATTTCAATCCAACAACCGGTTGGAATACGCATAATTTCACCACACCTTTTTATTGGGATGGAACGTCCAATGTACTTATTAATACGTGCTCCTACAGCAGTCTTGGTTACACCGTGAATTCACAATTCAATTTATCAACTACTTCTTTTAATTCAAGTCGATTTGTTGTTCAGGACGGGAGTGACGCTGCATGCAGTTCTGCCAATGGATCAGCATCCAATCTACGTCCGAATATGCGTTTGAATAATGCGACAATCGGAACGGGGACGCAGCAAAATAGTCCAACCGATTACCCTGCACCTTACGGTAATTGGTATTGGGCAGCGCGCCATCAGTTTTTGATTTTGGGCAGCGAACTTTCAGCAGCGGGTCTAACTGCTGGTATGATTAATTCATTGTCTTTCAGTGTGGCAAGTACAGACCCAAACATGGTGTATGACTATGTTGATGTCTACATGAAACTTGTCTCTATCAATTCACTCGGCGGTGCTATGGAATCATTGAATCCAGAGGCTTTTCAACATACAAACTTTACTATTTCAACAGATGGGGAAACGGTCCGCTTGTTTGATCCAAATCAAATTCAACTCAGCAGCTTAAATATCGATTGCGTGAATCTCGACGAAAGTAAAGGGTTAGTTCCTGACGCCGGTCCAAATTTCGTTCGTTTTGTCAATCCAACTCCTGAAGCTACCAACAACAATTCTCCAATGTTGTATAGCCATTTGAGTGCACCGCAATTTTCAATGGCATCTGGGATTTACACCGGAAGTTTTACTGTGGCCATAAGCCATACGAATGGTCCATCTGCTCAAGTTCGTTACACACTTAATGGGGGCGAACCTACCTCATTGTCGCCACTATATACCGGAACGCCAATAACAATAAACAACAGTGAAGTGCTTAAAGCACGTGTTTTTGACACTGGTTTATTACCTAGTCCCGTGGAGGTTGCAAGTTACTTAATCAATATTGATCACACGACACCCATCATTTCTTTGACCACACCGCAAAGTAATTTGTACGGGGCCACGGGAATTTTTGATAACTGGTGGCAAGATTGGCAGCGGAATGCGCATATCGATTATTTTGATTCAACAGAACAGTTGATTTTTTCTCAGCATACTGGCATTCAGATGGATGGTGGCTGGGGCGGAAGTCGTTCACACCCTCAAAAGTCATTTAGACTGGAACTGGACAATAGTGTGTTAGGTGAAGGAATAATCTATGATACTATTATTCCCAATCGACCAAACCGAACAAAATACAGCACTTTCTATTTACGAAATGGAAGTAATCAATTTAATGTTCTCCCATACAAAGATGCTGTTCAAGTTGAGAGTATGGCTGGCGCAACAAATGGCTACCATTCAGCATGGAGACCTGTTACCGTTTACATCAATGGAGAATACCATGGATTGTACGAATTGCGTGAAAAATTTGATGAAGAATATTTTGAAGTCCATGATGGTGCCGATCCGGATTCGTTGAACTTACTTTCGTTGAGTGCATGGTACAATTTTGCTTTACGTTCAGTTATTGGGACTCCTGTAGACACCTTTAATTCTGTTTATAATGCATTTAACGCACTGGATCCAGCGCAAACCAACTATTGGGAATTGGCCGATCAGTATTTTGATCAAACTTACTATGTGGACTACATCATTGGCGAATCATGGATGGGCAATGTAGACTGGCCGGGCAATAACATTAAAATTATGCGCTCAAATGCAACGGGTAACCGGTATCGATTTTGTACCATTGATTTGGAATTGTCACTCGCACCGAATTCGTGGACAACATGCTACGATGACCACATTGCATACTTGTTAGGACAAAGTCAAGACAATCCGTTCATCAATGTTTGGCTGCAAGGTATGCAGAACAATCGCTTTCATGATTACTTCATCAACCGCTTTGCAGATGTTATGAATACAGCATACCTTCCTGACAGAATTCTAACTCTGGAGGAAACCTTTTACGATTTAATTGCGCCAGAAATGCCTTTACAATTTAGCCGTTGGGGCGATCCAAATGCAGTTCCACAGCAAATGAATGATTTGTACAACAACCATATGACATTTCGAACACAGTTATTCTATCGAAATCAACAAGTTAGAAATCATATTGAAAGCAACTTTAGTTTAGAAAATCAGGTAGATGTTGTACTCGATGTTCATCCTCCGGGAAGCGGTACTATTCGTATAAGTACCATACAACCGGTTGAGTATCCTTGGAATGGAATCTACTTCAACAATGTACCTATTCGTATTGAAGCTATTGCCAATCCCGGTTTTCAATTTTCTTATTGGGATGCAAATGGACTGATTAACCAAGTGACTAATGCAGTCTTTTTGGATACACTAGATACAACTGCTGTTTATTTCGATGCCTATTTTGAACCTGCTGTAGCTGGAATTAAGGAACAGAAAATAGATAAAATGCTGGTTTATCCCAATCCCTCCTCATCTTTATTCAACATTGTTATTCCAGAAAATCTTCGATCAGAAGAATTAAGGTTGATTATTCGTGATTTTACTGGACGTGCACTTTTTGATCAAAAAGTCATTAGTGGTAACTCACAATCTGAAGTGGATATGACTGAGTTTTCTGGAGGTATTTACTTTGCTGAGTTATGGGGAGGAGAAGGTTTAATGGGGAGTGTTAGGTGCGTAAAACGGTAATTATGAACGTGTAAAATTTTACGATTTCGCGATATTTAAATATTTAAATATCGCGAAATCGCCAATTCGTAAAAACTATATTTTTCTAGTATTCAAGACAAAATCTTTCAAATAAAACGGCTCAAAATAAGCCACATCCTCAAACTCTTCCCGCTTCATTTTTTCATAAGCCAAATCGATTTGCCCTCGGGCGGAACATACTATTTGCTCATCAATAAACCGTTGTGTTCCTTTCCACAGCTCCTTTATTTTCCCCACACCGTCGCCAATACAAATCATTGGACCAAATTCGCTGTATGAGTCCTCATCAAGAATGTCAGCCGAAATTGACTTAACAGCGCCCATGTCAGGTGAATAGATAGCGCTATAGACTTCCATTCGTCTAGCATCTATCATCGCACATAATTGCTTGTCCGGATAAGTCTCACTTCCTACTTTTGCCAATGCATACAACGAATCGACTGAAATTAAAGGGATTTCCAATGCATAACACAACCCTTTTGCGGTCGAAACGCCAATGCGCAGTCCAGTATAGGAACCCGGACCTGAAGATACAGATACGGCATTTAACTGCTTTAGGGTAAGTGACGATTGGGTGAGTACATCCTGTATAAATATGGTAAGTTGTTCGGCATGTTGATAATCATCTGTGTTGCTTTCTTTTAAAGCAATACACTCACCATCTTGCGATAACGCAACCGAACACACTTTGGTAGAGGTTTCAAGATGCAAAATAAACATTACGATGTGATTTGAAGTTTGAAACCTATTCCATGCACATTCAATAACTGAATATGCTCGTCTTCCTTCAAGTACTTTCTTAGTTTCGTAATAAAGACATCTAGACTTCGCCCAACGAAATAATCATCTTGTCCCCAAACCGCATTTAAAACGAGGTCACGGGCAACAACCTGATTTTCAAATTGGCACAGCATTTTAAGAATCATCGCCTCCTTCTTCGTTAGGTTCTTTGTAAAATTTGAGTGTTTGAGCTGGTAATTCACTGTATCAAAAGTATATTCTCCAATTTTCAATATTGGATCCTCATGCTCTTTGACAACTATATTGACTCGCTTTAAAAGTGCAGCAATACGCAGTTGCAACTCCTCGACACTAAATGGTTTGGTAAGGTAATCGTCACCTCCAGATTTAAAACCTTCTACCTTATCTTCAGTCATCGATTTTGCGGTAAGGAATAAAATGGGAACTTCTGTATTCACCTTACGGATGTCTTTGGCCAAAGCAAAACCATCTTTTTTAGGCATCATAACATCGAAAATACACAAGTGAAACGTTTCTTCATTGAATCGTTGGAAGGCCTCAGCACCATCCGTACACAATAGCACTTGGTATCCGTCAGATTTTAATTGATCTGCAACAATGAACCCCAAATTAGTATCGTCCTCAACCAGTAAAATACGCACTTTCATGATAGGAATATTTCTAACAAAAATAGTAATTAACAGGTTGTAAAAGGAGTAAAAAACAAAAGCCCTTGAACATGACATTCAAGGGCTTTCGTAACACTAATCAACCTAACCTACTACTACTATTCAAAGATAGTGGTATTTTAGAGGTTAGTGAACTACAACAAAACGATTACAAAAACAATTGACTATATATCATTGATTAACAGTAAGTTGTGATTATTAATACGCATCAACATGTGTAAAACATCTAACTCAACACCAAAATGAGTACCTGCCACATTGCTTTTTTATCACTCGTTTTTTCTGGCTATCTTCGTGCAACAAGACAAATTTTTAACCTATGGTTTCCATTTTAATTATAGACGACGAGGAAGATATACGTGAATTGCTTTCCTACAACCTTAAAAAAGAAGGATTTAACGTGATGGATGCCGAAAATGGAGAGAAAGGAATTCAGCTGATGAAAATAAACCGTCCTGACCTAGTACTTTTAGACGTAATGATGCCAGGGATGGACGGTGTAGAAGTGTGTGAAGCCATTCGTGCAACTCCAGGATTTGAAGAAATATTGGTCTGTTTTTTAACAGCACGTAATGAGGATTATAGCCAAATTGCCGGACTGGACGCTGGCGCAGATGATTATGTGTCGAAACCTATACGTCCAAAAGTTTTGATAAGTCGTATTAATGCCTTACTAAGAAGAAAAGGCGTGCTTCAAAAGGAAACCGTAAATCCATCCGATTTAATTATTAACCGTGAAAAATACCTCATTGAAAAAGAAGGATCTACTATTCATTTACCGCGGAAAGAATTTGAACTATTGGCATTACTAGCCTCTCGCCCTGATCATGTATTTGAAAGAGAAGTCATTTTAGAAAAAGTATGGGGATCTGATATTGTTGTTGGTGACCGAACCATTGACGTTCACATTAGAAAATTGCGGGAAAAAATTGGAGATCAATACATTAAAACGATTAAAGGCATTGGTTATAAGTTTATAGCTAAGCCTTAACACCCACGCAACATTGAAATAATATGAAACCAATATTATGTTAGTGTTACTTCAAATTAATACAGTGTTAACCTTACAGTAATTATCGAATAATTACGCAACAGTTCCTTTGTGTCGTAAAAAAAACGACATGATTAAACAGATTAACAGCGTATTGGTCTTATTCCTTATTTCTCTCTCTGCAGTTGCGCAAAATGGAACAATTAGTGGAAAGGTATCAGACAGTAATTCAGGTGAGGTAATACCCGGTGCAAAAATTAGCATTGAGGGGATGAGTAAGGGGGCAATGACAGACCTTGACGGGTTAT
This sequence comes from Flavobacteriales bacterium, assembly GCA_947462695.1. Taxonomy (GTDB): domain Bacteria; phylum Bacteroidota; class Bacteroidia; order Flavobacteriales_D; family Crocinitomicaceae; genus M0103. The sequence goes on from CANHQC010000049.1 coordinate 9,598, forward strand.
TTACTATTCAACAACTGCCCGAAGGAAAATACAGCCTGAATATTTCGTACTATCAGTACAATTCTAAAATCATTACGGACATCATCGTTAAAAAAGATGAGGTAAGTAATGTGAATGTTTCCATCGATAAGGTGGTTAAAGAAATTGGACCGATTACTGTTAAAGTGACTATCAACAAAGAATCGAATGCCAACTTACTTCAATTACAAAAAAATGCGGCAACGACTTTGGATGGAATTTCATCTGAAACAATTAAAAAATCTCCCGATAGAGCAGCAAGTGATGTATTGAAAAGAATCAGTGGCGCCAGTGTTCAAGACAATAAGTTCGTAGTTATTCGTGGATTGAACGATCGGTACAATACTGCCATGATTAACGGCCTTCCTCTTCCTTCTACAGAACCAGATCGTAAAGCGTTTTCATTTGACATTTTTCCGTCCAATATGTTGGATAATATGCTTATCTACAAAACTGCCAGTCCTGATCTTCCTGGAGATTTCGCTGGTGGTGTAATCCTTATCAATACCAAAGACATTCCTGAAAAAGATTATTTCTCTTTTTCTTTAGGCACAGGATTAAATACGCAATCCACCTTTAAAGAATTTGTGAACTACAAAGGAAGCAAGAACGA
>CANHQC010000050.1 GCA_947462695.1 Flavobacteriales bacterium
ACCACGGTCTTGACTTTATCTCTGAACCTTTGGCTTTTGGGAAAGGCTCAGGATTGTTTTACATTCACATTCCGTTCCTGAAAGTAAATAATGGTCCAGCCATTTCTTTTCGCACCATGCCTGGAGCCATTTTCAGCCGGACATGTAAAGCATTAGGAGTTCAGTTGGAGCGCAAAAAATTCAGTTCCCGCGATGAGGCTCAACGCCTGTTGGACGAAAAATTACAGCAAGGAATTCCAGTAGGCTGCCAAGTGGGCGTTTTTCACCTGCCTTATTTCCCAAAAGAATACCGCTTTCACTTTAACGCCCACAACATCATTGTTTACGGCGAGGAAGACGGAAATTACCTTGTGAGTGATCCCGTTATGGAAACGACTACTTCATTATCGAAAAGTGAGTTGGAGCGCGTACGTTTTGCTCAAGGCGCATTGGCACCAAAAGGACATTTGTACTATCCTGTTCAGGTGGGTGAAGTCACACAGGAAATGATTACGAAAGGAATCAGCAAAGGAATTAAGCGAAATTGCCGTGATATGTTGTATGTTCCGGGAGGAGTTGCAGGCGTAAAAGGCATTAAATATACTGCGAAGAAAATCCGCAAATGGCCAGCGAAACTTGGTGAGAAACAAGCGGCACTTCACCTTGGTCAAATCGTGCGTATGCAGGAAGAAATTGGCACAGGTGGTGGTGGATTCCGTTTTTTATACGCGGCGTTTTTAGAAGAGGCAGCTGCAATTACGGGTCGTGATGAACTCATGCTTATTTCGGAAGAAATGACGAAATCCGGCGATCTTTGGCGCGACAGTGCGTTACTGATGTCTGGAATTTACAAAGGACGATTGACTGCCCAAAAGGATTACAACGAATGTGCCGACTTGCTCGATCATATAAGTGAGGTAGAGAAAAATGCGTTTAAGCAACTTTCAAAAGTGAAGTGGTGATCTATGGAAGTAGCGATACATATTACTGACCTTGTCAAGCGCTACAAAAACGCGGATAAAAACAGCTTGGATCATATCGATTTAGCTGTTCATCAAGGAGAGAAATTCGGGATATTTGGTCCGAATGGCGCAGGAAAAACGACCTTAATTTCAGTTTTGTGCGGCATTCTGGAACCAACTTCAGGTAAGGTTAGCTACCATTTTGATTCGCGTGATTTAGCCATTCGAGAATTGCTGCCACACGTTGGTTTCGTGCCGCAAGATTTTGCGTTTTACCCTGAACTCACACCGATGCAGAATTTAAAGTACTTCGGCGCATTGTATGGGATTTCATCAACCGTTTTAGCTGCACGAATTGATCGGTTACTCGAGCAAGTGGGATTGAACCACGTGAAAGATAAAAAAGTGGGCACTTTTTCTGGAGGAATGAAACGCAGGATCAACTTGGCCATCGGATTAATCAATCAGCCTAAATTACTGTTCCTTGATGAACCTACAGTAGGTGTGGATGTGCAAAGTAAGGTGGCTATTGTTTCCTTATTGGAAGAAATCAATCGTGATGGAACGACGATCATTTATACATCGCACCACTTGAAAGAAGCAGAAGATTTTTGTGACCGTATTGCCTTGATCGATGAGGGAAAAATCATCGCGATTGATACGTTAGATCAGTTGTTACAAGCCAATCAGGTAAGCAATTTAGAGGACTTATTAATCAGATTAACCGGTAAACACTTGCGCGACTGATGAAAAAATACTGGGCATCTGTACAGAAAGAAATCGTTTTATTTCTCAACGATAAAGTCGGCGTATTACTCATGTATATGATGCCGATTTTGTTGGTATTTATTATCACCATCGTTCAGAACAGTGCCTTTCAATTGGTCAGTGAAAACAGGCTGGATCTGTTAGTGGTTAATAAAGACACAGGTGCTCAAGGAGATTCGCTCATCAGCATGCTAAAAATGTCTGGAAGTTTTAGTGTTGAAGAAGCCAACAATCTGCAGATCAATCAGTTAAAATCAGAAACGATTGACCGTAAAAAACTTATTGCCATCTGGATTCCCCCTCATTTCACTGCTGAAATGGATGCACAAGCCGGACAGATGTCGAATAACATGCTCAGTGAATTTGGTGCGGTTGAAAAAGATTCCACATTAATTCAGCCCAACCACACCCCTTTGCAGGTATTCTATGATCCCGTTCTTCAGGAAAATTTTCGTTTGACGTTAATGAGCAGTCTTTCTACTTTATTGGAAGGCTTGCAGAATAAGAACCGGTTGAATCGCTTGTTTAAGGACATGGGGTACGATGAGATTCCTGCAGAAATTCAACAGTCGATGCAAAATTCCAGGCAATTGATCGTGTCTGAACCCGCTACATCCGGCGAAGCATCTCCCATTCCGAATTCTACCCAGCACAATGTACCTGCTTGGTCTATTTTTGCTATGTTTTTTATGGTCATCTCTCTTGGTGGAAACCTAGTCAAAGAGCGCTTAACAGGAAGTTTTGTCCGCCTGCGAACGATTCCGGGATCTTTTCCCCTTGTGCTGTTGAGTAAAATGACGGTTTACTTGTTCATTTCCTTGTCGCAGTTGATGATTCTTTTTGCGCTCGGTAAATTTGTATTTCCTTTTTTAGGTCTTCCCGAATTGAACTTCCCTCAAAATGTGCTGGCATTGATAGTCATTTCGGTTCTCTCTGCACTTGCAGCAATTAGCTATGCTATACTCATAGGAACTTTTGCCAAAACCCAAGAACAATCCAACGGCTTTGGAGCGATTTCGATCATCATTTTTGCTGCAATTGGTGGAATTTGGGTCCCCTCGTTCATTATGCCTGAGTATTTGCAGTTTATCGGCCTACTTTCTCCGTTGCATTGGTGCATAGAAGGATTTTACATCTTATTCCTCAAAGGAGGGTCTTGGTCCGCACTGTCAGGAACAATTATCTACCTTTTATTGTTTACCTTTGCATGCCAGCTGCTCACTGTAATGAAGATGCGCAGCCAAAATTATCTATAGCATGAGTAACGAATCATTAAAACTCGAATTCAAGGAACACTTAATTAATTACTTGAATTTACTTGATACTACACCGGAACAAATCAACGATGACGAAGCCCTCTTCGGAGGTGATCTTGGCTTGGATTCAATAGATTCTGTAGAACTTATCGTATTACTTGACAGGGAATACGGGATTAAAATTAAAAATCCTCAAGAAGGTCGACAAATTCTTGTTGATGTAAACACAATCGTGGCATACATCGAGGCCAATCGCACAAAATAAATGAAACGTAAGGTTGTTGTCACCGGAATGGGGGTCATCTCGTCCCTGGGAAACAATCTGAATGAAAATCATCAGTCGCTACGCAATGCGCTTTCCGGTATAGGAAAAGCCGATTTTTTTGAATCTGCTTATGTGGCAACCCTCCCTTTTGCAGAAATCAATGCTTCTGATGAACAACTGCGAATCAAGGTGCCGAATGCAGCAAATCCGTCATATACCCGGACAACGTTGATTGCACTTCATGCAGTTCTTGAGGCCATTCAGGACGCGCAGCTCACCACAGAGCAATTGCAATCCAATCGAACGGCATTTATTTCATCGAGTACGGTAGGTGGCATGTGTTATACCGATTCGCTTTACAATGATGCCAATGATAACGGGAACCCCTCACCATACGTCACATCCTATGAAGGGTCTGATCATACTGTGCGAATTGCACTTTATTTCGGTTTGACAGGCTATACTGATACAATCAACACCGCGTGTTCTTCCTCGGCAAATGCTATCATGCAAGGCATGCGGTTGATACAAACGGGGAGAGCAGATCGGGTAATAGTAGGTGGTGCAGACTGCTTGGCAAAATATACCGTGAATGGATTTAACGCACTACGCATCTTAAGTGAATCACCTTGCAAGCCGTTCGACCAAAACCGCGATGGGTTAACATTAGGCGAAGCGGCTGCGTATTTGGTTTTAGAGGCTGAAGAGTGCTCAATAGGAAAACGTAAATGGGCAGAAGTGAGTGGTGCTGGTAATGCGAACGACGCATATCACCCATCGGCAACTTCAGATGATGCTCGTGGTCCGGTGTTGGCCATGACAAGAGCACTTGATAATGCGGGTTTACGTCCGGATCAGATAGCGTATATCAACGCCCACGGAACAGGTACGGAAAACAACGATAGAACAGAATGTGTGGGATTCCAGCGCGTATTTGGAACACCACCCGCATTTAACTCCACCAAATCATACACTGGTCACACCTTAGGCGCTGCAGGTTCACTTGAAGCTGTATTTACGATTTTAAGTATTGCCAATCAAGAAGTGTACGCCAGCTTAAATTGTGAACATCCACAAGCGGAATTTGCTTTTCAGCCGGCTAGATCGCACATTCAAGTCCTTCCAATAGCACATGCTATGTCCAATTCCTTTGGGTTTGGAGGAAATTGTACTTCCCTTATTTTTTCCGCATGTTCGTAAAAGCAGCAAAAGCCATATCGCCGCAATACACGCTTGATGATCGGTTTTTAAATGGAGAATTCGTTGATGAGGTAAGTCCGGTTTACCGCGCAATAGAGCCTGATTATTCCCCGTTGATTCCAGCTGGATTGTTACGAAGAATGGGTAAAGCCGTTCGGATTGGTATTGGAGCGGGACTTCCCTTGCTTCAAGAGGCCGGAAAAGTGGATGGAATTATTTTGGGAACAGCAAATGGAGGACTAGAAGATTGCGTGAAGTTTTTGAATCAAATTGTAGAATATGACGAAGGCGTGCTAACACCAACGAATTTCGTGCAAAGCACGCCAAACGCAGTGGCCGGACAATTGGCCTTGATGTCTGAAAATACGGGGTATAATTCTACCCATGTGAATGGATCCTTGTCTTTTGAAAACAGTTTGATCGATGCCGCAATGCTATTGGAAGAAAAGCAACAGGCGACGATACTTGTTGGTGCAATCGAAGAGTTTTCACAGTACAATTATACCATAGATAAACACGCAGGGCGATTCAGGGAAATTCCAGTGTCGAATAGTCAATTGACTAAACGTCTGGAGCCTGGATCAATTTGCGGAGAGGGAAGTTCAATGTTTATCGTAAGTAATGACGCTACAGATGCACAGGTTGAAATTATAGATGTCGCTCAGGTAACGAGTGAAGATGAAAAAGAAGTTGAAGCTACGTTAATTGACTTTCTAATCCGCAATCAAGTACCTGCAGATGAGGTAAAAACGGTGGCTCTCGGAAGAAATGGGGATGCGCGAACGGATCATTTTTATACCGCCATTTCCAATCGCCTTACTTCGATTGAATCAACTATTTGTTTTAAAGCGTATTGTGGTGAATACCGCACGGCCGCCGCATTTGGGTTATACACGCTGTTTCAGTTGTCAAAACACCCCCTTCTTGATTGGAATGGAAATCAATTGCATTTTATTGGAAATTACGCATTAGTGTACAATCATTTTGACGGCATTCGACATGGGTATATTTTAGTGAAAAAGCTTCGGTAACCCATTAACGCATCGATTTTTAGCTTACATTTGTGCTTCAATCAACCATTAACACCATTGCGCATGTGCTGCAAGCCATTACTACTTGTTTCCTTAATGTCGCTCTTCAACACGGTCACTTATTCTCAAGGGTTTCAAGTTAATTTTCAAGGACAAAAGCAACAGGGCATGGCAAGCGCAGGAACAGCTCTTCCACTAGATGGTTCGGTTGTGTTTCAAAATCCAGGTGCAATGCCATTGGTGAAGGAAAATGAAATCAGTGCCGGATTCACGCCGGTTTTTGCAAATATACTTTTTGAGGAAAATGGTTCAGATCAAATCGGACGAACGAATTCTCCCATGGGAACGCCGTTTTCAGCGTATGCGCTTTTTAAACCAAAAAAGGAAACAAAATGGTCTGCTGGATTGGCAATTTACACGCCATTTGGCAGTACCGTGCAATGGGAAGACGGTTGGATTGGTCGCTTCGCGTTAAACAGATTACAATTAAAAGCCGTTTACATTCAACCAACTTTTGCTTATCAACTCAACAACTGGTTGAGTATGGGTGGAGGAGTAGTGTATTCGACAGGAAACGTTAATTTACAAAAGACGATTCCGGTTGAAGATATGTCAGGACAAGAAGGATTGGCTGAATTAGATGGGAAATCGGCCGGTTGGGGATACAATCTTGGTGTTCATTTAAAACCAACAGAAAAATTAGGAATTGGTCTGACCTACCGATCACAGATTGACATGAAGGTCGATGAAGGTACGGCTGACTTTACTGTTCCAGCCTCACTTGAAGCGAACTTTCCGGACGGAACGTTTGCCTCGCAATTGCCGCTGCCGCAAGTCGCAACTTTAGGTTTGGCTTATGCGTTTTCAGATCGATTTACAGCTGTTTTTGATGCCAATTGGATCGGATGGAAAGCCTACGATACGCTCGCATTTGATTACGCGGTAAACACTGCGTCTTTGGTCGACACGAAATCTGCCCGTAATTACGAAAACGCATTTTCATTAAGGTTGGGTGCGCAATACAACGTAACCAATTGGTTTACTGCAAGAGCGGGAATTGCTTATGGAAAAACGCCTGTCCAGGACGGTTTTTTAACTCCTGAAACACCAGATGCAAATCGATTGAGTTATACGGCGGGATGTTCCGCTACTATCGGTAAGCACTGGTCGATTGACGTGTCAGTTCTGTACGTTCAGTTGTCTCGTGAAGACACGAATTTGGAAACAGGATTATCTGGAAAATTCAGCACTAAAGTTGTCGCGCCAGGCATAGGATTGGCTTATAAATTTCAGCAAAAATGAGGCAGTTAATTACATTATCCCTTCTGGCATCGGTGTTGATTCTTTCGTGTCGACCTAAAGCAGCTGACCAAACTCCGTCTGCTGGCGAAATAAATCCTGAACGATTCGCAGTCATTGGTGGCGCTGAAATGGGTGGTTTCATGGATGACGCATTTCACGATGAAGGACAAGAAGCTTCACTTGGGAATTTATTAGCTACACAACTTCAAAAAGTTGGATTAATGGACTTCATTCAGCCGGTCGTTTCTTCAACTATTGGCTGCAACACATCGGGCAAGTCTAAACTGATTTTAGGCTATAAAACAGATTGTTTGGGCGCCACATCTTTGTCCCCTGTTCGCTACTCGGCAACCGGTGATCAGTTGGTTTTCAGTCAGCCGTATACAAAAGAGCATCAAAACTTTGGAATTCCAGAGCTTAAGGTATCTTCCCTTTGGACGAGTGGCTATGCAAATGAAAATCAATATTTTTCCCGTGTGACACCAAGTCCAAACTCGGATAAAGTAGCGTCAAAGTTCCTCTCAACAAATCCTACTTTTTTCGCCATGATGTTAGGGGTTGATGATGTGTTGGGTTATGCAAAAAAAGGCGCTTCAGTAGGTGAAATGACACCAGTAAATGGATTTTCTTCCAATCTGACAGAATTGGTTGATTCATTGACGGTAAAAGGGGCAAAAGGAATTTTAGCCACTGTTCCGGACATCTCAGAATTGCCTTACTTTACGACTATTCCATACAACGGGTTGAATTTAACTGCGGACAAAGCGGCTTCATTGAATCAAATCTTTAATCCAATAGGTATTTCATTTCAGGTTGGACCAAATCCGTTCATCATTGAAGATCCAGCTATTGGAGGTTTTGGTGTGAGAAAAATGGTAGAAGGTGAATGCGTGCTGCTCGCGGTTCCGCTAGATTCAGTGAAATGTTACCAAATGGGTTCTGTCTTTCCATTTCGTGACGAATTTGTGTTAACACTGAATGAACTGGATGAAATACAAACGAGAATAAGTCAATATAATGCAGTGATTTCACAACTCGCTAACGACAACGGTTTAGCGTTGGTTGATGCGTATTCTTTTTATAAAAAATTGAAATCTGGAATGATGTACAATGGCGTCAACATGAGTTTAACGTTTGTTTCCGGAGGAGCAGTTTCTCTTGACGGTCTGCATTTAACACCGCGCGGAAATGCGTTGTTAGCAAATGAATTTATACGATCAATAAATACTAAATACAATTCAACTGTTCCTCTTCTGAATGCGACTTCATACAGAGGCACCCGATTCCCTTAATTCTTAACGCTATGAAAACTAGATTACTTTCGATTTTTATGTTGGCAACAACCTTTTCGGCAGTTGCACAAGATCCGTGTACTACAGGTAGATATGCATCTGATGTGTTCACCACGGTAACTACTACATCAAATGTTGTTTACGGACAAAACACATCGTTTTCCAATTCCAATACGACGCTGAAACTTGATTTTTATGAACCAGTAGGGGATACAGCTACAGTGCGACCGTTGATTGTTTGGGTCCATGGTGGTAGTTTCCTTGGCGGATCAAAAACGGATGCTGATATGGTTGCCTTGTCAAATGCGTTTGCGAAGAAAGGATACATTTGTGCGTCCATCGATTACCGAACTGGATTCTTTCCAATTGACTCGGCAAATTCTGTGAAAGCAGTGGTCAGAGCGGTTCAAGATTTGCGTGCTTCTATACGTTTCTTTTATCGAGACAGAAAGGAAGGAATCAACCAGTTTAAAGTCGATACGAATAACATTTTCATTGGTGGATCATCTGCAGGAGCGATAACGTGTTTGCATTTAGCCTACCTCGATCGGTCATGTGAAATCAATGGATATGTACCGAATGCGGCATTAACTGCGCTTGGCGGATTAGAGGGGAATAGTGGACATCCGTGCTATTCATCAAAAGTAAATGGTGTCATCAACTTATGCGGTGCATTGGCGCAATACGGCTGGTTAGAGACCGGAAATCTCCCGTTATGTTCTTTACATGGAACAACAGATGGTACAGTTAAATACAACCGTGGGGTAGTAAATCCCGGAGTTCCGTTAATGTATCTAGATGGATCCCGGATGATTCACGAACAAGCACTGGCTGTAGGTGTTCAAAGTAATTTTTACACCTTTAACGGTGCTGGACACGTTCCATACCTAGGAGGCACACCTGCTGCTGTTGCCTATATGGATACGACTGTAAAGTTCGTTCGTGATTACTTGGTTGAACGTTTGGGATGCACTAATGCGGCACTTCAGCCTGCTAATGCCCCGGCTCAAACAGCTACATTGTATCCATTTACACCATGCACAGGTGACAACCCGATAAGCTTTTGCACTGGATCAGGAATTGTTGAGATTGAAGGATCAGTTGTAACAGTTTACCCTAATCCAACTACTGATAAACTTACCGTTAAATCTGCTCAGCAAATCACGGAAGTAGAATTAATCGACCTTTCTGGAAATTCCATTTGGCGAAATCAGTACAATGCAAACGAAGTGATACTAACGAATTCAATGCTTTCAAGAGGTATTTACTTACTTCGAGTAACGCAAGAGGATGGATCAATCCAGACGCTGCGCGTGCTTTATGAGTAAAAGCCGATTTCTTTTTTTCTTGCTATTAAACTTTAGTGCCCTTTACGTTGGTGCTCAATTAATGGGTGCGATACCGACTGAAAATAGCTGGTACCAAGATTTACCAAAAGCCCCTTGGACACCTCCAGGTTGGGTTTTTGGTTTCGCCTGGACGGTTGTAATGGTAACTTTTTCATTATTTCTTTCCGTTCAAGGTAAACTAACCTCATGGACAAATCAATATAAGCTTCTCTATTTGGGTCAATGGTTGCTAAATGCTACGTGGAACTACGTGTTTTTTCAACTTCATCAAGTAGTTGTGGCACTCTGCATGTTGATTTTACTTTTCTTCGTTCTATATTTTATTTGGAAGAAAAATACTTCCAATGGTTACAACTGGACAATTGCACCCTATTTTGCTTGGCTTTTTGTGGCAATTAGCTTGAATTTGTACCCTGTTTTAAACAGCTACTTTAACTTTGTGTGAAATTTTAAAAATAAAGCAACCCCTAATGTCAAATTCCGTAATTCAATTGAATAAGAATGAAATATAACCTGCTGAAATATGGTGTATTACTTGTTATGCTGCACACGTTGGCATTCAGCTCCTTTTCTCAAGGTTTATCATCGAATTACGGAAACTTTACACCGTGTAGTGGCCCTATTGGTTTATATACATTTGATTTTACTTCTACCGTCAATAATTCAATTACTCAGGCAAACATTTCTATTCAAAATAGTTTCAA
>CANHQC010000051.1 GCA_947462695.1 Flavobacteriales bacterium
CACATCAATAATTTTTGTTGACTTCGTTAACACGACATTTGCACCCAAAACGGCTTCTTTGCCAACGCGAACTCCTTCAACTACTATGCATCGTGAACCAATAAATGCATTGTCTTCGATAATTACAGGCGCAGCTTGAAGAGGTTCAAGAACACCTCCAATCCCTACACCACCGCTTAGGTGAACGTTTTTTCCAATTTGTGCGCATGATCCAACTGTGGCCCATGTGTCTACCATTGTTCCAGAATCGACATATGCACCAATGTTTACGTACGATGGCATTAAAATAACTCCAGAAGCAATGAACGATCCATAACGCGCAATGGCATGGGGCACCACACGAACCCCGAGTTCTTTGTAGCCTCTTTTCAATGCCATTTTATCATGAAATTCAAACGGACCAACCTCAATAGTTTCCATTTGTCGAATAGGGAAGTACAATATCACGGCTTTCTTGACCCATTCATTAATGATCCAATTTCCGTCATCACCTGGCTCTGCTAAGCGCAGTAATCCACTATCGATTTCGGCAATGACGTGCTCAATTGCCTCAATTGTTTCCGGTTGATGTAAAAGAGATCTGTCATCCCATGCCGCTTCTATAATGGATCGCATACTGTTTGAGTTTTTACAAAGATAGTAAAGCTAGACGTATTGTCAGGTATCCTTATCTTTGCGTCATGGCAAAAAAAATAGCAATCGATTTTGGGTTGAAAAGGACAGGTTTGGCGATAACGGATAGCTCAAATATCATCGCTTCACCACTAACCACAATTGATTCTGCTATATTGATCGATTACGTAAAGAAATTAACCAGTCAAGAGAATATTGACACGATCATTCTGGGCGAACCTAAACGATTAAACAACGAGGACACGCACATTTCAGAAAATGTACGTTTACTTTTCCAAGTACTACAATCTTCATTTCCTGATATAAGCGTGATTCTGATAGATGAGCGGTTTACATCAAAAATGGCAGCCCAATCCATGCATGTTATGGGTATGAAAAAAAAGCAGTTAATGGATAAGCGGCTGGTTGACCAAATTAGCGCAACACTTATATTACAGTCCTACCTGAATAGCATATCAAATTCTTAAAATAAATTAAAGCCACGAACCTATTCGAATGGAATACGTTAATTTTGTACTAAATACGTCAGAATGATTTTACCTATTGTCGCATACGGTGATCCAGTATTAAAAAAAGAGGCTGAAGAAATTTCGGATGAGTATCCGGGATTGAAGCAACTTATTGCCGATATGTACGAAACAATGTATAGTGCATCAGGTGTAGGTTTAGCTGCTCCGCAAATCGGAAAAGCGATCCGTCTTTTCATTGTTGATGGAAGTCCATTTGCTGATGATCCAACTGATGACGACGATGAAGGTCCTGATCCACGTGCTGCTGGTATAGAGTCTTTCAAAAAAGTGTTTATAAATCCAGTCATTGAAGAAGAATCGGGAGATGAATGGGGCTTTCATGAAGGCTGTTTATCCATACCAAAGATTCGTGAAGAGGTATTTAGAAAAGAAAAAGTCTTTATTTCATATTACGATGAAGACTTCAATTTTCATGAGGAAACGTTTGACGGTTATGCCGCTCGAATCATCCAGCATGAATACGATCACATTGACGGTATTTTATTTACCGATCATTTATCGCCGCTTAAGAGAAGGTTGCTTCAAAAGCGATTGCAAAATATTTCGAAAGGTGATATTTCGGTGGACTATAAAATGAAATTTCCGGCACTAAAAAAAGGAAGGTAATTAATCAACATTCAATTAAAGTTTAAAATGAATAAAAAGTACATTTTCTTTGCATTGTTTCTTGTTTTTTCGATTGTATCTTGTTCTGAAAATGAATCAAAAGATGAAAAGCCATCAAAAGAGTCACTTAAGGCACGAATAAAAGAAATGGAAGATTCCATTCGAGGGCTCCAGGCGAATTTGAATGAGATAAAGCAGATCCCTAACCTAACTCATTTTGAGTTGATAAATAGATTGCTTGATTACTACCACAATTATCCTGAAGATCCTTTTTCTGCAGAATGTTTAGATAAGGTACATATGAAGTATTCAGGGCTAAACATACCAGAAAGGGCGGCTCAATATGCGGATACATTGTTGCTTGAGTATCCGAAATACCCGAATAGAGCAATGGTTCTGGAAAGTCAGGGGAGTAACTATGATGTGTTTCTTCAACCTCGAGATACCGCGAAAATACGTTACTATTATAACCTCCTATTGAAAGAAAATCCGAAAATGGACAAAGAAAAAAGAGCTGGGATTATAGATCGATTGAACCACCTTGATATGAACTTTGATCAATTTATCGAATATAAAATATCTAACATGCCTATTCCTTAGGTTCTGTTAATGATGTGTTAATTCAACGTGTTTCTCAAATTCAAATTCTATTTTTGGTATTGTAAATTTATTGATATGAAAAAAATATTCTTCTCATTGGTTCTTGTTACTCTTGCGTTAACTGTAAGTTCTAACAAGGCATTCGCGCAAATTGAAGCTGGTTCTAAAATCGAATTTTCAAAAGAAACACACGATTATGGAACGGTCAAATATGGTGCAGATGGTTCATGTACGTTTGAATTTCAAAACACAGGAAATGAACCATTGATTATTTCTAACGCAAAAGGTTCGTGTGGTTGTACTGTCCCAGAATGGCCGAAAGAACCAATTGCTCCGGGTGCTAAAGGAAAAATCACAGTTAAATACGATACGAAACGTCCAGGTGCGATTAACAAATCAGTTACAATTACGTCTAACGCCGTGAATGAACCTACAAAAGTAATCCGCATTAAAGGAAATGTTTTACCTGCTCCTGAAGGAAGTGCTCCGGTGAATAATTCTGGTGCTCCAACAAATAACTAATGCGTACAGTCTTAGTACTGTTAGCTCTTCTAATTACCGCCGTTGGTTATGCCCAACAGGCGGTTTTTTATTGTCCAAAAAAGACAATCAAATTTCCTAAAACGAAAGAAGGTGAGCTGTTAAGCTGGTCATACTCAATCGAAAATAAAGGTGAGGTTCCACTTGAAATATACTCAGCAGAGGTTGAGTGCACGTGTACAGATGTTATCCTTCCTAGTGCACCAATTTTACCCGGAAAAACAGCTGAAATAAACGTGTCATTCAATACGCTAGATAGACCGTTTTACCAAGATCGAATGATCACCTTAAAGACAAATTCAAAAAAGAAAACAGAAACAGTGAAGTTTAAGGTGTATGTTATTCCAAAATAAGTTGGTTAATGAACTGTTAATGCCTTTTTCTCTATTAACTGAAATTGTATATTTGTTTGTATTTAAAATTTGAAAACGATGAAAAAACTATTCTTTACACTTACACTTGTTTTTGCTGCTTTATTGGGTCAGCAAGCAGTAGCGCAAACTGGAGCAAAAATTGAATTTAACAAAGAAACCCACGATTACGGTACAATCAAAAATGGAGCTGATGGGGCTTGTGTTTTTGAGTTTAAAAATACAGGTGACAGTCCGTTGATCATTTCAAATGCAAAAGGATCTTGTGGTTGTACAGTTCCTGAATGGCCGAAAGAACCAATTGCACCAGGTGCAAAAGGGTCAATCAAAGTTAAATACGATACCATGCGCACAGGTGAAATTAATAAGAGCGTGACAATTACTTCAAATGCAGTAAACGCTGCAGATAAAGTGGTTTTCATCAAAGGGACTGTTTTAGCTCCTGAAACACCTGCTGAGCCAGCAAAAAATTAACAATAAGATATACTTCATTTGAAATCCGCCGAAAGGCGGATTTTTTTTTCAACAATACCCTTCTGTTGAACATTTTATCGTTTTCATTCACTTCCTTTTCTCTAACTTTAACCATTCATTTACGCCCATCATGTACCTTATTTTTGACACCGAAACAACAGGTTTGCCTCGAAATTGGAATGCTCCGATTTCCGATACTTCGAATTGGCCGCGAGTTGTGCAGATAGCGTGGCAATTGCATGATGCCACAGGTCAAGTAATTGAGCATAAAGATTTTTTGGTTCAACCAGAAGGATTTGATATTCCTTTCGATGCAGAACGCATTCATGGGATCTCAACAGAATTGGCAGCTAAATACGGTGAATCATTAGATGATGTTCTCCTACTTTTCAACCAAGCATTGGAAAAGGCTCAATTTGTCGTTGGTCAGAATGTTGGTTTCGATTTAAATGTTTTAGGTTGTGAGTTTGTCAGGAAAGAAGTCGCCACCCAGTTGCACGATTTACCTGTATTAGATACGTGTAATGAACGCAGTGCTGAACTTTGTAAAATTCCAGGTGGGCGAGGGGGAAAATTTAAATTCCCAACGCTTACTGAGCTGCACGAATTTCTTTTCCAAGAACCTTTCGCTGAAGCGCACAATGCCACCGCTGACGTTGAAGCAACGACACGTTGTTTTTTCGAGTTGGTTCGGATCGGTCATTTTACATTGGAAGAGTTAAATCAAGATAGTACATACCTTGAAGATTTTAAGTCATTTAATCCTATGCCAATTGGATTAATTGGGTTAAAACATACGAATTTAAAAGAGGAAAGCGCGAAGTTAAAGCAAGCTATTAATCAGTCTGTTACTAATAAGGTTGATCATTCAGCCTTAGAACTTTTAACTGATTTACCTTTCGTACACCTTCATAACCATTCCCAGTTTTCCATACTTCAATCTACTACAACCGTAAATGAACTGGTGAGTCAGGCCGTAAAATTCAATATGCCTGCAGTTGCACTAACCGATACGGGAAATATGATGGCTGCATTTCATTTTGAAAAAGCAGTGTCAGCTCATAATAAGTCGATAAAACTCGCGCGAGAAAAAGCAAAAGAAACTGGTGAACTATTTGAAGGTCAAGAACTTTTGCCAATAATAGGCTGTGAATTTTACGTATGTAAGGATCACCTTGATAAATCAAAAAAAGATAACGGCTATCAGGTAGTGTTCTTGGCTAAGAACAAAGAAGGATACCAAAACCTAATTAAACTTGCTTCATTTGCGTATACTGAGGGAATGTATTACGTTCCTCGAATTGATAAGCAACTTATTCAACAGTATAAAAAGGATTTAATCGTACTAAGCGGTAATCTATATGGGGAGGTTCCTAATCTTATTCTTAATGTAGGAGAAGCGCAAGCTGAAGAAGCACTCATATGGTGGAAAACGCAATTTGGAGATGATTTTTACCTCGAAATTATGCGCCATGGACAAGAGGATGAAGATCGAGTTAATCAAACGCTTATTCGTTTTGCACGTAAACATGAGGTGAAATTGGTTGCAACTAACAATACCTTTTACCTGAACAAATCCGACGCTGAAGCACACGATATTTTACTTTGTATAAAAGATAGTGAACTCGTTTCAACACCCAAAGGCAGAGGTAGAGGATACCGTTATGGTTTAGAAAATCAAGAGTATTATTTCAAATCGGCTGAAGAAATGAAGGCGCTTTTTGCTGATTTACCTGATGCCATTGAGTCAATAGGAGAAATAATCAATAAGTGCACACCGTATGGTTTGTCAAGAGATGTCTTGTTGCCAGCGTTTGATATCCCTGCTGAATTTCAAGATCCTCAAGATCAATTAGATGGCGGAAAAAAGGGTGAAAATAATTACTTGCGACATCTAACGTATGAAGGTGCTAAACGTCGGTATGCTGAGGTCACCGATGAAATTCGAGAACGCATTGATTTTGAATTGGCAACAATCGAAAAAACAGGTTATCCGGGATATTTCCTTATTGTTCAAGATTTTTGCCAGGCAGCCCGTGATATGGGCGTTTCTGTTGGACCAGGAAGGGGTTCAGCAGCGGGATCAGCAGTCGCTTATTGCACAGGAATTACAAATGTAGATCCTATTGAATACGATTTGCTATTTGAGCGGTTCTTAAATCCTGATAGGGTTTCCATGCCGGATATAGACATCGATTTTGACGATGAAGGTCGCGGAAGAGTTATCGATTGGGTGATTAATAAATATGGTTCAAACCAGGTCGCACAAATTATCACTTATGGAACAATGGCGGCGAAGTCTTCTATCCGAGATACTGCTCGGGTGTTGGATTTACCGCTCCCTGAGGCCGATCGTCTCGCAAAACTAGTTCCTGATTTATCATTAGGAAAACTTCTTCAGTTTTCAGATACCGAGCTTGTTGAGAAGTTGAAAAACAGCCAAGATGATGTGCAACGAGCCAAAGAGCTGCGAAAAATAGCCGAGGGTTCAGAATTATCTTCTCGTGTTGTTCGTCAAGCGCGTCAATTAGAGGGTTCCGTTCGAAATACCGGAATTCATGCCTGCGGTGTAATCATTACTCCTGATGATATCACAAATTTTGTTCCCGTTGCCACGGCAAAAGATTCCAACATGTATTGCACGCAATACGATAATTCCGTAGCTGAATCTGCGGGGTTACTTAAAATGGACTTCCTTGGACTTAAGACATTAACGCTGATCAAAGATGCCGTGCGGAATGTGAAAGAAGTGCATGGTGTTGATCTGGATCCAGATACTTTTCCAATTGATGATGCTAAAACATATGAACTTTTTCAACGAGGAGAAACAGTAGGAATCTTCCAGTATGAATCTGCCGGAATGCAGAAATACATGCGTGAACTAAAGCCGACTGTATTTGCGGATCTCATTGCGATGAATGCGCTTTATCGTCCTGGTCCGTTGGAGTACATTCCCTCCTTTATTAAGCGAAAACACGGCGAAGAACCAATTGTTTATGACCTTGATGATTGTGAGGAGTACTTGAAGGAAACGTACGGAATTACGGTGTATCAAGAGCAGGTAATGCTTCTTTCTCAAAAGTTAGCCGGATTCACGAAAGGTGAGGCGGATACCTTGAGAAAAGCCATGGGTAAGAAGCAAAAGGATGTGCTGGATAAAATGAAACCAGCGTTCCTTGAAAAAGGTGCTGAAAAGGGACATGATACAGTTAAGCTGGAAAAAATATGGAAGGATTGGGAGGCGTTTGCATCATACGCGTTTAATAAATCCCACTCTACGTGTTATGCCTGGATTGCTTATCAAACGGCCTACTTGAAAGCCAATTATCCTTCTGAATACATGGCTTCTGTGCTTTCGAATAACATGAGCGATATAAAGCAAGTTTCGTTTTTCATGGAGGAATGTAAGCGCATGGGGCTTTCAGTTTTGGGTCCAGATGTGAATGAATCCAATTACCAATTTACGGTGAATAAACAAGGCGCCATTCGTTTTGGTCTTGGTGCAATTAGAGGTCTAGGCAGCGGTCCGGTCGAAGCCATCATCGAGGAACGAAAAGAAAACGGAAGTTTTAAATCCATATTTGATTTGACCAAGCGCATCAATTTACGCGTGTGTAATAAAAGAGCATTCGAAAGTTTAGCCTATGCAGGTGGATTTGATTCATTCCCGAATGTACACCGCGCTCAATATTTTAAAGAGGATAATAATGGACGACTTTTTCTAGAAAATGCCATTAAATACGGTACAGCACATCAAGAGAGTGCGTCATCATCTCAAGGTACAATTTTTGATTTACCGGGTCAGGAGATTCAATTGCCGGAACCTGAAATTCCCAAAGCAGATGAATGGGGAAGTATTTATAAGCTAAATAGAGAAAAAGAGGTGGTTGGAATCTTTATTTCTGGTCACCCACTTGACGATTTTAAGTTTGAAATTTCTTCTTTTTGTAATGGAACGGTTGCCATGCTCAACGATATGAATGCCCATAAAGGAAAAGAGCTGCTCATTCCGTCAGTTGTTGTGGATGCGGAGCACCGTTTCACGAAAAATGGCGATCCCTTCGGGACGCTAGTCGTTGAAGATTACTTTGATTCGTACAAGTTGTTTTTGTGGCGTGAAAACTATTTGAAATTCAAGCATTTTATTCAGCCAGGGGCATTCATTGCGATGAAAGGTCGAATTGAAATTCCTCAGCGAAGAAGTGAATTGGAATTTGTCATTCACTCGATAGAGTTGCTTCAAAATTTAAAGGAAACAAAAGCAAAAAGTATCCATGTACGCATTCCTTCAAAGTCACTTACCCATGCTGTTGTGATGGATCTTAATCAGTTGATTCTGACAAATGAAGGTTCGTGTTCATTACATTTTACAGTTTTTGATCCGTTGGAAGAAATAGAGGTACGATTGCCTTCAAAATCTGTTAAAGTTGATCCGTCGACATCTTTACTAAAAGCGTTGGAAAAAATGGATCTTGAGTTTGAACTGAGGTAATTAATCTAATACTTTTCTGAGCTCATCAAGTTCACTCACTTTTTTGCTATTCCCAACTTGTTGAAATGCACCAATTAAATTGGTTATCATGCGTCTTATGACAGTTGTATTTGAGCAGGGTTCGAAGTAATCCCTTTCAAATGGGAGCTGAAGTCCCTTTAAAAAGTCCTTGATGGCACTCGAATCTAAAATACTTCCTTTTGAGAAAGGATTGATGTAAAATAAAACGCCGAATTCATCGTGGGAACTCAAATATTGATTGGATCCATTTTCATCCATAAATGCAAGGATAAAATGATTCGGTAAATTAACCCCGTAAATTGGAACACCCAGCGATTGGGCTACCTGACTATATAAAATGGAAAGGCTCAACGGATTGCCTTTTTTGAAATCAATTACATCATTAATAAAGGAGTTGGAAGGGAGGTGATAGTTTTTCGTATCTCCCTGGAAATGAAATAAGTCAAAAAAAACGCGATTGATTATTTTGACTTTTTCAAATGCTGTTTGGTGGTCATTCAACTCTAACCAAATGGAGCGTTTCAGCTGATCAATGAATGTGTAAACAGAAGTATCATCTAAGTCTTTGTATTGATAATTCGCTACAATTAATGCTCCCTCGATTAAATCTTTATCCGAAGAATGGCTCCATTCAACAAGCTTCCGTTTGATTTCTTCGAAATGGATGTCTTGGACTATTCGCTGAATCCGTTCATGAAATATGAGTTCATAATCTAAGTTGTCAAGTGAGTTTTCCAGAAATGGAATCGCGTCACTTCCAAATTCCATGATTGTGTTGCGCACCTGGGTATACACAGATTCATCTGGATCATCAACCAAGCGAATTAACGCATGTAAATCTATTTCGTTTACCACCTTCACTTTTCAAAAGTACATGCGATTTAGAAGGAAGAATAACTGAGTTCGTGCTGTTTATCAATGTCAATATGTTAATTAAGCGGCAAATTGAGCAAAAATGAAACCTTTTCCATCGTTTGGCGTTTAGTGTTTTACGGATCAATTATTAACATCTACAGGTTAAGGAAAGAGAGGCTTCAATTGAGGCCTCTTTTTTTTTACACTTCAGAAGTTCGATTTCTTTTTTTGAATCTATGTGTCATTTTGACACATTTTTGTACTTTCATTGACTAAACTAGTCACCGTTGATAAACACTCGAATGAATCGGTTTTCATTTACTATGCTTTGTTTGCTACTGATTCATTGTTTCAATGTAAAAGCTCAAGCGTACGTTTTTGCGCAACTTTCAGGTTCGCCAGTTTTAAATACGCAAGGGTGGAATATTACGGGCAATGCTATGGTTACGGACACGCCTGGAGATCCGAATACATTTGCTGATGAATTAGTGCTCACGCCTAATGCCAGTTGGCAAAGTGGTTCAATCTTTCTTAATTCACCAATAAATCCTGCGTTGTGCACGAAATGGACAGTTGATTTCGAGTTCCGTATATTCGGAGGAAGTGCTGCAGATGGCATAGCTTTTTGTTTTATTGACGTTCCTCCAACCGGTTTTGTAAGCGGTGCTGGAATGGGAATTCCTGGTACTGCTAACGGATTGAAAGTAGGGTTGGATACGTACAATAATTGTGGTGGACCAAATCCTGAGCTTCAAATTTTTTCTGGAGCAGGCTACGATGAGTGTATTCCCGGAATGGTGAAGCTAGAAAACACCTCTGGAAATTTGAATTTTATTCGAAACAATGCATACCAACCTGCGCGGATTACCTACGATAACGGTCTAATCGAGTTGTACATTAACAATACGTTGTACC
>CANHQC010000052.1 GCA_947462695.1 Flavobacteriales bacterium
GTTCAGGGTTGTGTGGAAAATGTCCGTTAGGTTCACAGTATAATTTAGTAATTTGTTTAACGCCAAGCGCTTCGAGTAGGGCAGGGACGAAAATACCCCCGGAAGAATTAACCGCATCCACTACAATCGAAAAATTTGCCTCTTCAATTGCTTTTTTATCCACGAGGGGAAGATCAAGTATGGCATCAATATGCTTTTGCATATAGCTATCATCGACAATAATGGCACCCAAATCATCCACCGATGCAAAATTGAAATCTTCATTTTCAGCTATTTCAAGAACCTTTTCTCCATCATTTCCAGAGATAAATTCCCCTTTAGCGTTCAGTAATTTCAGCGCATTCCATTGTTTTGGGTTATGACTTGCGGTGAGTATGATTCCCCCATGTGCCTTTTCCATTGGAACGGCAACCTCAACAGTTGGTGTTGTCGATAGACCAAGGTTGATCACGTCAATTCCAAGTCCATTAAGCGTTGCAATGACCAAATCGGCGATCAGTTGTCCTGAAATTCGAGCATCTCTTCCAATAACCACTTTTAGTCGATAATTTGGGTATTGTTGCTGAAGCCAGGTTCCGTATGCGGCGGAAAATTTTACGGCGTCGACAGGAGTTAATCCTTCGTTTACTTTTCCTCCAATGGTACCTCTAATACCTGAGATAGATTTTATGAGTGTCATGCGAAATAGATTGAGGTTTGTTTATCCTTCCTTCTTCTGTAAAGCGATCATTTGTAGGCAAGCGATCGCACATTCAATTCCTTTGTTTCCATGTTTACCGCCAGAGCGATCAATTGATTGTTGCAAGGTGTTATCTGTTAAGACACAAAATGAAACGGGTTTGTCGTATTTCAGCATGACATCCATGATTCCTTGTGTGGTTCCTTGACAAACGAAGTCGAAATGGCGCGTTTCTCCTTGGATTACAACACCAATGGTAATAACACCGTCAATATCTTTCCTTTTACAAAAATATTGAGCGCCTAACGGTAACTCAAATGCTCCAGGAACTGTTTCGACATGAATGTTTTCCTCTTTTACCCCACTTGAAATCAGTGCTTCGATTGCACCGTTTAATAAATTCGAGGTTATGGTTTCATTCCATTCAGAAACAACAATGCCGATTCTAAAATCGGCACCATTTGGAACTTCTTCCTTTTTAAAATGAGATAAATTTCGTCCGGCTGTCGCCATATTTATTTCGCAATTTTATTTGAAGCTCTTGTTAAGTACTTGTCAATGACTTTTTGACTTGCATAAGAAGAGTAATCATCTTTAATTTTCTGGTAACACTCTGTAGCTTTTTCAAAATCTTTTTCTTTTTCAGCACAAAGTCCAGCTTTGAATAAATACATAGGTGTAGTCATTTCATTTTCACTTGCTGCAGCTGCATCGAGGTAACTTTCTAACGCTTTTTTGTAATTTTTCATCTCGCTATGGCAGTCACCTTGCAGACCTACAACCATTGCTGCTACATATGTGTCCTCAACATTTACTCCTTCTAATTCTTCCAAGGCTTTTTTGAATTCACCTTTCGCCATGTATTGACGCGCAAGAACAAACTGAGCATTTTCACCTCCAATTTTTCCATCGTATTTTTTAACGACAGGCTTCAATTCATCAATGGCTTGATTCGTAGAGTCTTTTGCTGCATAGTTTAGTCCTACCCAATACGCATCTTTTGATTTCTCGTTTGCAGGTTTCCATATAAATTGAAGATATAGGAAGTAACCTAAAATAAGAATCAATAAACCACCAACGATGTAGGTAACTAAACGGGTGTTTTTGTTTGATTCAAATTGTTTTTTAAGTTGTTGGAATGAAAAATTTTCTAACATAATCGCATTTTTAGCGTTGCAAAAATAGTTTTTTTTTTGAAATATGCAGGGTTAACTGGTATCAAGTTATTCGGTTGATTTTTATTCCTTTTTTTCTTGCAGATCACCATGTATTCCGATAGAATTCAGCTACTTTTGTTTTCTATGGTTTTGGAGAATTTACATCTTTCTCAATTTAAAAACTACGAAGAGGCATTCGTAGAGTTTTCTCCTCAAATCAATTGTTTTTTCGGAAAAAACGGGTCTGGTAAAACAAATATCCTAGACGCTGTGCATTATTTGAGCTTGTGTAAGTCGTACATGAATGTGTTGGATCGTCAAAACATCCGTTTTGGACAGCCGTATTTTTCAATTCTTGGCCATTGGTCCAAAAATGAGCAGTCGGTCTCTATTCACTGTGCTGTAAAGCAGGGTGCTAAGAAAGTATTCAAACGAAATAAAAAAGAATACGAAAAACTTGCAGATCACATCGGACAGTTTCCCGTTGTGATGATTTCGCCTTATGACAGGGACCTCATTTCAGAAGGAAGTGAATTGCGCCGAAAGTGGATGGATGGTATTATATCCCAATTTGACAGGGCTTATTTGGATGATATACAACGGTATGCAAAGGTCCTCGATCAGCGCAATGCGCTTTTGAAAAACATGTTCGAGCACCGGCTATTTGATAGAGAGTCAATTGAGGTTTGGAATGAACAATTGGTAGATTTAGGTAATAGAATTTATCAAAAGCGAACTGATTTTGTTGCCGAATTTGTGCCATTTTTTCAGGAGCGTTATGCGACAATTGCGAAGCAGGATGATTTTATTGGCTTAGAGTACCGATCCCAATTGAATGAGGGGAATTTTTCAGATTTAATTCAAGAAGCCGAAAAAAAGGATGCCTTTGCTCAATTTACGACAGTCGGCATACATAAAGACGATTTACTTTTTACGATACAAAGTCACCCCGTTAAGAAATTTGGCTCACAAGGTCAACAGAAGTCGGTTATTATTGCATTACGGTTAGCGCAATACGAGTGGTTGAAGCGTTACCTAAGTGTTGATCCAGTATTGTTACTGGACGATATTTTTGATAAATTAGACAACGATCGTGTTCAAAATTTAATGGCCTTGGTTTCAGATCATTATTTTGGACAGGTGATTGTAACAGATACAGATGAGCGGCGCTTACGAGCCGTTTTCGAATCAATTGACGTTGAGACCCGATTTTTTGAAGTTTCGGATGGAAAGATAAACCTAAAGTGAGATGAACGAATACAAAAGAGATAAGAATCAAACCACTTTAGGTGAGGCCATTCAACGCTTACTCAAAGCCTACAGGTTAGATAACAAAATGAAGGAGCTGGATCTCGTTGCGGCTTGGCCAGAATTAATGGGGCCTGCTGTTGCTAATCGCACAAAATCTATTCGCATTCAACAAACTTGTTTATACTTGGAAATTGAATCTTCTGTAATGCGGGAGGAACTGCTTCATGGAAAACAAATTATCATTGATCGAATGAATGCTTATGCTGGGAAACAAGTTGTCACTGACATTTGGTTTTCATAAGATTAGCATTTTTTTAACAGTTAGCCAGCCAAAGTTGACTTAACTTTGGCCCCCTATGAAAAATCGCATTCTCTTTTGTTCTTTCCTTTTATTGTCTGCAATAGCAAGTGCTCAGCCGCAGGCCATTAAAGGGAAATCAGACTATAATTTTTGGTTGACATTGCCGAATGATAGTATACTAAATAACAATCCACCGATAATGATATTCCTTCATGGACGCAGTCTTTCAGGTTCTGATTTGAATCTTGTCCGTCGTTATGGCGTGGTAAAGGAAATCGATAAGGGAAGAAAATTTCCTGCGATTGTCATTGCTCCTCAAGTTCCATCTGGTAAGTCATGGGATCCGAAAAAAATTAAAAATGTGCTTGAATACGTTCAGCAGAATTATAAAACCGACACCAATCGGGTTTATGTTGTAGGTATGAGTCTCGGAGGATATGGAACACTTCATTTTGCTGGAGCTTATCCTGAAATTGTTACTGCGGCTGTTGCGTTGTGTGGCGGTGGTAATCCGAATGATGGATGTGACCTTGCTCAGGTTCCGTTGTGGATTCAGCATGGCAACAGGGACACTGCCGTTCCATTATCAGAATCTGAAAAAATAGTAAAAGCCATCCGCCAATGTAATGGAGGGGATAAACTACGATTCACTGTATTAGAAGGCGCCGATCATGGTGATTTGGAAAAAGCGTTCCGGACCGATGAAATTTACAATTGGATGTTCCAATATAACAAAACTGTTAATCAGTTGATCGAGAAAAAATAAGCGATTATTCTTTGTGGTAAACAGGTAATTTCGAAGGCAATTTTGCCGCCCTGTCATGAGCTACAATACTTCCAGCTATAGCAACGTTCAGCGAATTGTTACCTGGTAGTTTAACCGTAAAATGACACCTTTCAAGAATTTCCTTTGGTAAACCTTCGTCTTCAGCACCAAGGAGGTATATTGCCCGTTTTGGATGTTCGAAATCATTTAGAAATTCGGCATTCTCAGTCATTTCCACACCAATTATTCGACAGTCATAAGGAATATTTTCCATCAATGCATCAAAATTATCGTAGTGAAAAAGCGGAATTCTTGCCCATGTTTTCAGCACATCTGAACTTTGCTTTTTGTACCTTTTTTCAACTGTAAAAACGTATGATGCTCCTAGAATATAGGCCGATCGCCAAAGAGTTCCGATGTTGTGTTCGTTCTTGCCTCTGTAGACGCCTATTGCGAAATACCCTTCTATGTTTGTCGTTTTCACGGTTCAAAAGTCGCTAAATTCTAGCATAGTCAAGCGTATTTTTGAGATCTTTACACAAAAAAACAATGGAATTTATTGACCCGGAATTGGATAAATACGTGTGTGATCACAGCGAAATTGAGCCAGAAGTTCTAAAGAAATTGAATCGAAGAACCCACCTGAACGTATTACAGCCACGTATGTTAAGTGGACATTTTCAAGGACGTGTACTTTCCATGTTATCACACATGATTCGCCCGAAAAATGTATTGGAAATTGGCACGTATACTGGTTATTCTGCCCTTTGTTTTGCCGAAGGATTAGCTGAAAATGGTAAGGTAATTACAATTGACGTGAATGAAGAATTAGAGGAAATGGTGAGGCAATTCATTGATGAAGCGGGTATGGGTGATCGAATTTTTCCAATGATTGGAGACGCTGTTGAAATCATTCCTGCATTGGATGAACAATTTGATCTTGTTTTCATTGATGCCGATAAGAAAAATTATTGTGTGTATTACGATTTGATTTTTGATAAAGTTCGTCCGGGTGGCTACATTATTGCCGATAATGTGTTGTGGTCAGGAAAAGTACTTCAACCATATGAAACGTTGGATCGGGAAACAAAAATTTTAGCCGATTACAATGTGAAAATCCATAATGATCCACGTGTTCAGGAGGTTTTGTTGCCCATTCGTGATGGACTAATGATTGCCAGAAAATTGAATTAATGCTGGAAATCCTTTACCAAGATGACTATTTGGTTGCCGTCAATAAGCCACATGGTCTGCTCGTTCATCAATCATCTTTAGCACGTGATGCGCGTGAGTTTGCGCTTCAAATACTTCGAGATCAACTGGGGAAAATCGTTTATCCAGTCCATAGATTAGATCGAAAAACAAGCGGGGTACTTTTATTTGCGTTTACTCCTGAGCTGAATAGCTTACTTCAGCAGCAGTTCATGCGCGGGGAGGTGGATAAAACGTATTTGGCTTTATTGAGGGGGTTTGCACCTGAAAGTGGTTGTATTGATTACCCATTGGTCAATGCGTCAGGAAAATCGCAAGAGGCAATTACGGCGTTTAATGTGTTGGAAAAGTTCGAACTTCAGGTTCCTTTTGGAAAGTACGATACATCAAGGTATTCTCTAGTTGAAGCTCGTCCAACCACAGGAAGAATGCATCAGCTTCGTAAACATTTTGCACATATTTACCATCCGATTATTGGTGATCGCCCTTACGGATGCAATAAACAAAACAAGTTATTCCTTGAAACGTGGCAATTGAATGATATGCTACTCCACGCGTCATCTGTAGCTTTTGTGCATCCAATTACTGGAAATCGGTTGGAGATTGTGGCGCAATTTCAATCTGAATTTGAACGGATTCTTACGGTTTTTAACCGTTCGAATTTACTACAGAATTCCAGCAATAAGTAAGGTTCCCATGGTGATTAAAAGAATCGCAACTGTTCGTTGAATGAACGTTAACGTGACTTTTTTCATCAATTGTTGTCCAATTATTGTTCCTAAAAAAGCAGCAATTATCGCCACGTAAATGACAGGTTGCTTCAATTCGTTAGTCAACAAATAAGAGCCAGTAAAATAGGTTGAAAGTCGGGTTGCGTCAATTAAAATAGCAATGGCATTGGACGTGCCTACAAATTGTTCTTTTGTCAATCCTGCTTTGGCTAAAAATGCTGCCCTAAATGCGCCTTGATGTCCAGATAAACCGCCAAAAAATCCACTAATGATTCCACCTACTGGCAAATAGTTTTGGGAAACTTGCCATTTCGAAAATCGCTTAGAAAGTTCAATTACTGCAAAGAAAATCATCACCAATCCGATAACGACTTTAAGTGCAGAAATTGAAAATACTTTTCCGTTAAGCGTATATTCTGCAATAGTTGGTAATTGCCCCATTAAACGCAGAAGATAAGCTCCCAAAAAAGCACTTACAATCGCTGGAAGACCAAAACGCCAGAGTGTGTGAAAATGAATATGCTTGTAAACCAATCCGAATTTGAAAAGATTATTGGCCAAATGAACAATAGCTGTAGCGATAACAGCGAGATCAACAGGGAAAAACAGTGCCATTACTGGTAGCATCAGTGTACCAAGACCGAAACCACTGAAAAAAGTTAAAATAGAACCGCCAATTACGGTGAAAGCAACCAGTAAAAGTTGAAATTCGTACATAAAAAGTGTTTAAATCACACCGAAATTAAAGACTTCGGATTAATTTCACGTAAAAAAAGAATGATCGATTTACGAAGCGATACCGTTACGCAACCTACAAAAGAGATGCGTGAATTTATGTTTCAGGCAGAAGTAGGAGATGATGTGTTTGGTGAGGACCCTACTGTGAATGAGCTTCAGCGCTTTGCAGCAGGTTATTTCGGAAAAGAAGCCGCACTGTTTTGTTCCTCGGGAACACAAACAAATCAAATTGCCATGTGTGTGCATTTACAGCCCGGTGGTGAAGTGATTTGCCATGAGGAAAGCCATATCTACAAATACGAAGGTGGAGGTATTGCCAGGAATGCGGGAGCTTCAGTTCGATTGCTTCAAGGTGATCGTGGACGATTAAAAGCGGTAGACATTTCCAAATGGATGAATAATCCGGATGATGTTCATTTTCCGCTGACACAATTAATTAGTATAGAGGACACCGCGAACAGGGGAGGTGGTGCAATTTATGATTTTGATGAAATTAAACGCATTAAGGCATTATGTGAAAATTGGAACGTCCCACTTCACCTCGATGGCGCCCGTTTAATGAATGCCCTGGTGGAAACGGGAATTGATCCCAAAGTATATGCGAGTCAATTTGATTCTATCTCGTTGTGCTTATCAAAAGGCTTGGGCGCACCGATCGGATCTTTACTTATCGGATCGAGTGAATTTATTCGAAAGGCCCGTCGTATTCGTAAAGTATTTGGTGGAGGAATGCGTCAAGCAGGTATTATTGCTGCAGGTGGATTATATGCAATGAAACACCATGTGGAACGATTGAAAGTTGATCATGAGCATGCGCGTCTGTTGGAGAATTCGTTGAATCAACAGTCATGGGTAAAAGAAGTGCTCCCTGTTCAAACGAATATTGTTGTGGCTATTTTGAATAATTCTGATGATCGGGATAAAATCATTCACCAGTTCAAAGAAAAAGGAATTCTTATTATGCCTTTTGGAGAGGGAATGTTGCGGATGGTTACGCATTTGAATTCCACTTCAGAGGATATAGAAATTGTCATTAGTGTTATTGAAAATCTTTCGATATGAGACCATTTTTCCTTTTGCTATTATTCGTCTCCGTGATGTTATCCTGCGGAGAGTCAAAAAACGATGACGTAATTGATATGGGTGATGTTACCCCACATGCCAAGGATAGAATTAAGGATAGCCTGTCTGAAAAATTGCCGGATACGTTAAGTGGCTATTTAGATACGGCATTACTTGCTGAATTGAAGTTACCTGTGAAAGATATTGATCAAGTTGAAATTGATTTATTGCCGCAACGACTTTCTCCAAAATCATCTTTTGGTTATAAAATGGGTTTTAAAAAGGATTCCTTGACATATATTCATTGGTCCTACAAAGATTCCGTCTATACAAAGAATGCACTTTATAATTGGTTAGATTGTTTTGGGACGAAATGCAAATCAGTTCGATTAGGTGAAGCTGTTTCTATGCAACGAAAAGGAATGTTATTATTCATGTCTGACACGTCTATAACCTACATAAGTTCGAATCAACCGCTTAAAAAGGAGGATTGGCTTGCCTATTTTGAGTCCTTTGCCAAGCGAAAAGATTGGCGTTTGGTTATTGAGCAAAAGAATAGCGGTAAAGCAACCTGGTTTGCTGTAAAAGAATTAGAATTCTCACCAATCCTATTGAAATGAAATTAGTCAACAGAGGTTTTTTAGTCGTCAGACCAACAGAAGTATTTCTATCCTGGGCAAATTTGAATAGTCAAGGCATAGCATTTACGATTGATGATCAGCCTGAGCCATCTATTTACCTGATTGAAGAAGATTTTTTTGATATCGAACCGATCATTGAGCGGCATTTCAAAGCGATGTTCGAACAAGAACTTGAGTTAGTGAATGAAGATGAATCAACTTGGCCACAAAACCGGACAATTGAACTTTTCTTAACGTGGTTTGAAATTGAGGCTGGAACAACGGTTTTTGATTCTGAGAAAAGCGATTTACGGACAGATGCGTAAAGCCTTTTTCATTTTGGCTCTTGTTTTAGTGTCTTTGCTGACAAGTTGCACCTCTGTGTTCACGGGTTTGTACGGCATGAAAAAACCCAAGCAACTCAAGGTTGAACAAATCAAGAAAGAAGCCCAGCATCAAGGAATTCCTTTACAACAACTTTATCGTATTGACACAAGCTATTGGTCCTATTTAGCAAAGGTAGACACTGCCAAACATCAGGAGGTAAAAAACCATAGTCAGCCCTTACAGGCGATGTATTTTGATGCTAATGGACAACTTTTTCGATTCTATGTCAACTGTTACGCAGGTGGATTTCCTAACCTAAAATGGAACAGATTCGGTGGATTGAATCAATTTCCGCCTTTACCTCAAGCACCTGAGGATAGTTTGTTGCCATTTAATCAATTAGCTGCTTTTGCAAAACCATTAGAAGAAGCACAAGATTTTGTTCAATCGGATACGACCATTGTTGTTTTTTGGAATCGAATGATGGGAAGACAAAGTAAACGGTTTATTAAACTCATTAATCGAAATGCTCAGCTTAGTAATACGCCAATTCAATTGTTGTTTGTGAATACAGATGACTTGTTTCTTGACCTCATGGCTGAGTAGTTAATCGACTTTTTCCCATTTATCAAGGTGAATAAGATTGGCATTCAAGTAGTTCGGATCTGTTGAAACTTCTTGACCAACCCAATTAGGAAGATCGAATAGGTCATGTTCATTGGTTAACTCGATCTCAGCTAGAACAAGTCCTGTTAACTTTCCTTTGAACACATCTACCTCCCAAACAAACTGATTTGATGGAATGTCATAACGTACTTTTTCTATCGTGCTATCGGCAAAAAGGCTTATCATTTCCTTTGCGTCTGAAACCGGGATTTCGTATTCAAACTCATGCCTGCTGATTCCTCGTTGTTTTCCTTTCACGGTAATGAATGCCTGATCATCCTTTACTCGAATTCGGATTGATTTATCAATTTCATTGGTTAAATAGGCTTGGATAATCTCTTTACCTTTCGGTTTATCCACCTGTTTCCATCGTTCAAGGTTAACAAGGAATTTACGTTCTATTTCCATTTTTCGAAGGTACTTTTTTGTCTTGAATTAGCACGAAAATAGGAACCA
>CANHQC010000053.1 GCA_947462695.1 Flavobacteriales bacterium
AACATCAATGACTTGACGATTATGCCAGCTGCTCAGGCCAGCTCAACTGTTTTTCACAAGGACTGATCGCCTATTTTCTTTTCGGTTTCGGCGAGAACATACTGAACTGAAGTGTAAAATGCGTTCCTACGCACCTTGATTTCAGGAAAGGTCATCCAAATGACTTCTTCAATTCCTTCTTCCGTTTGTGGTTGACCTTTGTCTATTCCATAGTAATCAAACAAATACCAATCCGTTTGCTTGAGTACGGGATGATCCATGTAAAAATAGGTGTGGTAAGTGGTACATATAAAATCTCTACGAATCAGTGCGGAAATACCACATTCTTCGCCAATTTCACGTTCAGCTGCAATTTCGGGTCTTTCATTGATATCCATGTGACCTTTAGGCAAATCCAACATGCCAAAACGCCTGATTAATAGAAATTCATGCTCTTTTTGAACAGCGCCTCCTGCGGCATGAACAAATTGATGATTTTGAAAAAGGCGTTCCCATTCTTTCCGAGGATCCTGACAATGAATAAAAAAACAAGCGTTCGAATCAAGGTTGATTAAATATTCCGTTAAATCCGCTTCAATGGACAAAACAAACCTTGCATCGATACCTGGCAGATTTAAGTCAATATTCTGCGAATTGACGAATTCTACTGCTCGATTTTCAATAAAAACTTTATACATTTGCCAAATGATATTGAATAACGACAAGGCACTAAAAGTAGCAGAATTTTTATTACAAATTAAAGCCGTTAAGTTACAACCAAACCAGCCATTTACATGGGCATCAGGATGGAAATCACCTATATATTGTGACAATCGGATCACGCTTTCATTTCCCAATATTCGCACATTCATTAGACAAGCTTACTCCGAGGCTGTCCTCGAATACTTCGGGAAACCGGATGTCATAGCAGGAGTTGCCACTGGAGGAATAGCTCAAGGAGCACTCGTTGCGCAGGAATTAGGCTTGCCTTTTATTTACATTCGCAGTTCTGCCAAAGATCATGGAATGGGTAATCAAATTGAAGGTTACTACGAAAAAGGTCAAAAGGTGGTTGTTATTGAGGATTTAATTTCCACGGGTGGAAGCAGTCTTAAAGCCATTGAAGCATTGAAATCTGCAGGGATGGATGTAAAAGGACTTATTGCCATTTTTTCCTATGGATTCCATGTGGCAGATGAAAACTTCACGAATTCTGCATGCCCCTACGTGACATTGACAAATTACGATTTCTTGATCGAAAGTGCGCTTGAAAAGAATTACATCACCGAAAAAGATTTGGATTCCCTCAGGGAATGGAAAGAAAAGCCGGATAGCTGGAAACAAGATAAATGATCATTGAAAGCAAACATGTAACAGTTTCAGCTCGTCCTGAACGCGTGACATCTTTTTTGAAAGATGCTCAAAACTTAATACACTTATTGCCTCAAGATCAAATCAGCGATTGGCATGCAACTTCCGAAATGTGTTCGTTTAAAGTACAAGGAGGTGTTATTATTTCATTGGTTCAATTAGGATCAGAAGGTACAAGTAAAGTGTTTTTGTCATCAGGAGAGAAATCACCGTTTCCTTTTAAATTAACCGTACATCTCACACCAGAAGGTGAAAATACCGCTGGATTCCTTGTTTTCGATGGCGAAGTCAATGTCTTTTTAAAAATGATGGTCGAAAAACCATTGACAGCTTTGTTTAATATGATGAGTGAAAACCTCAACCTCTATTTCACCAACAATAAGTGATTTCTTTCAAGTCGAAAACATACTTTTGATCATTAGAAGTAAGCATTAGCCTACCCCACTCATCTACACCGTCAATTCTCCCTTCAATTGATCTGTTCCCTGTAAGAAAGGTTCGCCATTGATTGAAACCCAGTAAATGATTCAAATACGCTTGATGTATTTCATCTTTACCATTATCAACCAGCTTGCTCCACCAATAATTCAAGTGAATCAGTAATTCATCGAGCACAGCTCGAACAGTAAAATTTTCTTTCAACTGATGCAACATACTCGTTGCACGCATTCCGCTAAATTCAGTTTGGTTAACATTCAATCCAATGCCGATGATTACATCTTTGATTAAATTCCCACTTATTGAACTTTCAATGAGTATACCTGCTATCTTTTCCTCTCCTACAAAAACGTCATTCGGCCACTTAACTGAAGAAGAAATGCCAAATTTTCCTAAAAGATCCTTTATCGCTAAGGCAGTTAACTGGTTCAACACGAATTGTTCGTTAACTGACATATTGACGTGCCTTAGAACGACTGATAAAAGGAGGTTTTCACCAGGTTTTGCGTCCCAAATTGAACCGCGCTGACCTTTTCCGGCGGTTTGCACATCTGCCATAATTACCGCTCCCGATGACACCACCCCTTCCTTTATAAGCTTGGCAGCATAGTTGTTAGTGGAATCAACAGAAGTTAAATGAGTAAGTGATGTTCCTAAATGCATAAACTTTCGGGCTGTGCAGATGTTAATCTAAAGATCAAAATTAAAATTTAACGTTAGATTTGTAAGAATAATTTCAATCAATGCAAAAGCGAAAAAAAGACGTAGATTCTACCAAATTGTGCGATGCCATCGTAGAAGGCATGCAAGAAAATAAAGCAAAAGACATTGTCGTATTAGATTTAAGGGAAATTTCAAACTCAGTTTGTGACTATTTCGTTATTTGCAGTGGAGAGTCTAGCACACAAGTAGACGGTATCAGTTCATCCGTTACACGTTTTACAAGAAAAGAACTTAAAGAAAAACCTTGGCATATCGAAGGAAAAACAACCAGTGAATGGGTATTGTTGGATTATGTGAATGTGGTTGCTCACATTTTTTACAAAGACGCACGCCCATTCTATGACCTGGAGGATTTGTGGGCAGATGCAAAACGTACCGATATACCTAATTTGAATTAACAACATGACAGAAGGACAAAATAATAAAAAGAAAACTCCATTTTCAATCTATTGGATTTACGCATTGATTGTGGTGGTTATCATTGGCTTCCAGCTATTTATGAGTTCAACAGGTGAAGTACCGGTGAAATACCAATCAACTTTCTTTGATTTGGCTGAACGCGGTTACATTGAAGACGCACGTCTCGTAAATAAAGTAAGGGTTGATTTTAAAGTGAGTAAAGATGGTCGTTATTACATCGTTAATTCCAAGGAATCTCAATACCAACCAATTAAAGATTACTTAAAGCAAGGTTCAAGTGTAAAAAATGGAGATCCTATTTTTGAATTGAACATTATAGACGCCGGAAACTTTGAATCTCAAGTCAACGAGTTAAATAAAACGATCAAGGCTGAAAACAAAGAGCGATTAGCGAAAAAACTCGAACCGATGCGTACGATAGAACTTATCGACGTGGAGGAAATCAATTACATAGGAAACATCTTAAGCTTTATTCTTCCAATCATTATTCTCGTCGTTCTGTGGATGTTCATCATGCGCCGAATGAGCGGAGGCGGTGGTGGTGGTGCCGGTGGACAAATTTTTAACATCGGTAAGTCAAGAGCTCAAGTATACGAAAAAGGGAAAACTACCAATGTTACGTTTAAAGACGTCGCTGGATTAGAGGGGGCGAAAGAAGAAATCGTAGAAATTGTTGAGTTTCTTAAAAACCCAAAAAAATATACCGAATTAGGTGCAAAAATTCCAAAAGGAGCGCTACTTGTTGGTCCTCCAGGAACAGGAAAAACATTGCTTGCGAAGGCTGTGGCTGGTGAGGCAAAAGTACCATTCTTCTCTCTTTCCGGGTCTGATTTCGTAGAGATGTTCGTTGGTGTGGGAGCATCACGCGTGCGAGATTTATTCAAACAAGCGAAAGAAAAAGCACCTTCTATTATCTTCATTGACGAAATCGATGCTATTGGTAGAGCGCGTGGTAAAAACAACAGTTTTGGGTCAAATGACGAACGTGAAAACACATTGAACCAGTTACTTACCGAAATGGATGGTTTTGGAACGAACTCGGGAGTCATCATTCTTGCTGCTACTAACCGTGCAGATGTGTTAGATAGTGCGTTGATGCGTGCCGGACGATTTGATCGCCAGATTTACGTTGATATGCCAGACATCAATGAGCGAAAAGAAATCTTCAAAGTTCACTTGAAACCAATTAAGCTTGAACCAGGAATTGATATTGATTTCCTTGCCAAACAAACACCTGGATTTTCGGGTGCAGACATTGCCAATTTATGTAATGAAGCGGCTTTAATTGCAGCGCGACACGAAAAGAAGTTTGTGCAGAAGCAAGACTTCCTTGATGCTGTAGATCGTATTGTGGGTGGATTGGAAAAAAAGAATAAAATCATTACGAAAGAAGAAAAGAAAGCCATTGCTTATCACGAAGCAGGTCACGCTACGATTTCTTGGTTATTGGAATATGCGCACCCACTGGTCAAAGTGACTATTGTACCGCGAGGTCAATCACTTGGAGCAGCGTGGTATTTACCGGAAGAACGAAGCATTACTACAACAGAGCAAATTTTGGATGAAATGTGTTCCGCTTTAGGAGGTCGTGCAGCAGAGCAATTGATTTTTGGAAAGATTAGTACGGGAGCCTTGAGTGATTTAGAAAAGGTGACGAAACAAGCCTATGCAATGGTTTCCATTTACGGGCTGAATGAACGCATTGGAAATATCTCGTTTTATGACCGTCAGGGAAGTAATACATTCACCAAACCATATTCCGATGAAACTGCTAGGATCATTGATGAAGAAGTTAGTAAACTGATCGAATCACAATACCAACGCGCGTTAAAGATCCTAACTGAAAACAAGGAAAAACTTTCGATGCTTGCAGACAAATTGTTAACGTCTGAAGTTATTTTTAAGGAGGATCTAGTTGAAATTTTTGGAAAACGTCAATGGGAAAGTGAAGAGGAAACACCATTATTGGCAGAGACTGAAAACGAGGCTTCAACTGAAGACACAACTTCAGAAGAAATTGTCAACGAAACGACAGATACAACAAATGAAGCAACTGAAGATAAAACTGAAGGAATTGATGAATCAACTGATGAGTCACCTTCAGAAAATTCAACCAAATCAGAAGACAACTAGTTGGGTAGTCATTGAATCGTTCAATGACCCAATATCCGCATCGCTTTGTGAATTCCAGCTTGAAAAGGCTGGAATTCCTTTTGTTACCTTGAATCAACGTGACTCGAGTTACTTGTCTTTCGGTCAGATTCATGTACATGTTCAAGCTAACGAACTAGAAGTAGCCCGAAAAGTATTAACTTCGCAACATGAGTAACCTCGTTCAGCGAGCTATAACCGGTGCACTTTTCGCATTTGTCGTTTTAGGTTCCATATTCTGGGACCCCTACGCTCAGGCACTTGTTTTCTCGGTGATAATGGTTATTGGACTATTAGAGTTCTATAATATGTTCAACAAACACGAAATCGTTCGTGTCAGTAAAGAAATTGGACTATTTATTGGGATTTTCATCTTTTCATTACTTGTTGGTGTAAGTTTCGAATGGTTACCCATCATTTCTATTCTATTCATCTTTCCGTTGTTTTTTACGCTGATTCTTGCAGAAATGTGGCGACAGAAAAGGTATCCCGTTCTGAATATTTCAGTTATGGTTTTTGGCATTATTTACATTGTCATCCCTTTCTTTCTAACTATTGACCTTAATTTACGCAACACGAGCTTTTTGCCTTCGATTGTCGGTATGTACATTTTAATTTGGACAAATGACAGTTTCGCCTACTTGACAGGCAAGTATTTTGGTAAACGCAAGTTGTTTGAACGCATTTCACCAAAAAAAACGTGGGAAGGTACGATTGGAGGAATTGTTTTCACCCTTCTTTTTGGATACATCATTGGTACTTGGATAAATGAAGGTGAAGTAGTTTTCTGGATCGTTTCTGCCATAATCATTGCGCCATGCGCTATTTTTGGCGACTTGTTGGAATCGTTATTCAAACGCAGCCTGAATATTAAAGACACCGGGAAGATCCTTCCTGGACATGGCGGTATACTCGATCGTTTTGACGCCACACTTTTTGCCACACCTTTCTTCTATTGCTGGGCCATGTTTTACGCCTATTTTTAATAAACTATGAAATTACACCGCGAAGGATACTTGATTATAACAACTGGATTAACCATTCTAACGCTATTGGAATGGGGATTCTATTATTTGTATACACTTACGGGTATACTTTGGCTATTTGCCATTTTATCGGCTCTTGTGTTAACAGTAGCCTACTTAATCGTTCAATTTTTTCGCATACCGAATAGAACGTGTGTATTTGAGCCAAACGACGTCATGTGTCCGGCTGATGGAAAGGTTGTCGTTATTGAAGAAGTCGAGGAAACAGAATACTTTAATGATCGCCGCATTCAAGTTTCGATTTTCATGTCCCCGTTAAATGTGCACGCCAATTACAACCCAGTTTCAGGAATTGTAAAGTATGTCAAATACCACGCAGGGTTGTTTCTTGTAGCTTGGCATCCAAAAAGTAGCACAGACAACGAACGCAGTACAATGGTTGTTGAACATCCAAGCGGTAATGAAGTCCTCTTTCGTCAAATTGCAGGAGCATTAGCCAGAAGAATATGTTACTATGTGCAGGAAGGGCAACAAGTCGCAACAGGAGATGAATTTGGATTCATCAAATTCGGATCTCGAATTGATGTCTTTTTACCAATTGGAACGCAAATAGATGTTAAAATTGGGGATGTGGTGAAAGCAAAATTGTCCAAACTTGGCGAACTAAAGTAAAAATTCATTAATTTCATCCTATAAAATTTGACGTCATGAAAAAAATATTTTTTGCTATTGCACTTTTTACGTTTGTAGGTTCAGTTGCTTCAACTGCTTATGCAGCTTCTAACGGAGTTTCAACTGAAATTAAAAAAGACGATAAGAAAAAGAAAAAGAAGAAAAAAGGAGGTGCTTGTGCAACTGAAGCGAAAAGCGGATGTGCAACAGGAGCTGCAGCTGGGAAATCTTGTTGCGCTGCTAAAAAGCAGTAATTATTTCTTGAAAGAATTGAAAAAGGTCGCTTTTGGCGACCTTTTTTATTTTCTATTACAATTGAATTCCAACAGGACAATGATCTGAACCCATAACCTCATTCAAAATGAATGCATCTTTTACCTGAGGTAAAAACTGTTCGGACACTAAAAAGTAATCAATCCGCCAGCCAATATTTTTACCTCGTGCACCTGCACGGTAACTCCACCAGGTATATTTAACTTCCTCTCCATGAATGGCCCTGAATGTGTCCACAAATCCATTTGCTGTGTACGCATCCATCCCATCAATCTCCTCTTGCATGAAACCTGCTGCCTTATTGTAATTTTCTTTCGGCCGTGCTAAATCAATTGCTTTGTGCGCCACATTGAAATCACCGCATACCACGACAGGCTTTTTTGCTTCTAATTGCTTCAAGTACGACAGAAAATGTTGATCCCAAGACTGTCTATAGCTCAATCTAGCCAATTCACTTCCAGAATTAGGCACATAAACAGTGACTAAGAAAAAAGAGTCAAATTCAGCACACGTTATTCTTCCTTCATTGTCGTGTTCATCTACCCCCATGTAATACGTTACGGAAATGGGAAGTTGTTTGGTTAAAATAGCAGTTCCTGAATACCCTTTTCGTTCTGCCTCATTAGCAAATACGTGGTACCCGTCTATTGCCTTTACAGCTTCTTTTACCTGCTCAACCGTTGCCTTGGTCTCTTGTAGACAAATAACATCCGCCCCAACAGTTCGCATGTCGTCAATAAATGATTTCTGGGTGATTGCGCGAATGCCGTTTACGTTAAAGGAAATGAGCTTCATATTAGTAATT
Organism: Flavobacteriales bacterium; assembly: GCA_947462695.1. GTDB lineage: Bacteria > Bacteroidota > Bacteroidia > Flavobacteriales_D > Crocinitomicaceae > M0103. The sequence goes on from CANHQC010000053.1 coordinate 7,819, forward strand.
TTGAACAAAAGTAGTCATACTACCGTTCTACTGCAACACAATGTTGTTTCTTCAACATTACAATAAACAGTACTTTTGTCTCGTGGACGCATTTGATGAACATACGCTCAATGACCTTGAATTTCCGGCTGTTCGAGCTTGGTTATTAGCATACGTAACTGGACCAACGGCAACCAAACGGATACAGGAACTTGTACCCTCCCAGCACTTTCCCAGCATTGAAGACGCATTAAACAAAGTTGATGAGCTAAGGAGAATAAAGACAGAAGGTAAATCATTCCCTGCATTGGATTTCGAGGAATTAACGGCAGAAATTAAATTGTTACCTATTCACAATGCGGTACTTACTCTTGAAGGATATATTCGTATTGCTCGCGCTTCGGAATTGATCAATGTATTGATTGCTTTTTTCGATAAATACAAAAAGGAATTCCCTCTTCTTGCTGAATTGATGGCGGATGTTTATACCACAACAGAAATCTCAGATGCGATTCACAAGGTGTTCGATCGAAATGGTCATATTAAAGATGACGCATCTAAAAAATTAGGAGAGATTCGTCACCAAATGAAGGTGGTGCGAAACCAAATCAATCGAAATTTTGAACGTGAAATACGCCGATTATCAAAAGAGAATGTACTTGGTGATACACGGGAAGCTTTTTTGAATGAGCGAAGAGTGTTGACTGTACTTTCCACGCACAAACGTAAAATATCGGGAACGGTACTAGGATCGAGTAAAACGGGCAGTTTGACGTTTATTGAACCGCAAGTCAACATCCAACTCAACAATGAATTGGAAATGTTGTTGGATGATGAACGAAAGGAAATCTACCGCATTTTACAAGCGTTAACGAGAGATATAGCCGGACACCTTCACTTGATAAAATCCTATCAAAAGATTTTAACAGAGCTTGATTTCGTTCATGCCAAAGCGCGGCTTGCAGTAGAAATGAATGGAATCTTACCAGGAATTACAAAAGAAACAGGCGTCGAACTTATTGAAGCCATTCATCCTTTGCTCTGGCGAAACAATAAATCCCTCGGTAAACCAGTTGTGTCGCAATATATCCATATGGACAGTCATTCCAGATTATTGGTGATTTCTGGACCAAATGCAGGAGGGAAAAGCATCACTCTTAAAACCATCGGATTGCTCCAATTGATGCTTCAAGCTGGATTACTTGTTCCTGTTAATCCCAACAGTAAGATGTGCTTTTTTCAGCAGATACTAACGGACATTGGAGATAATCAATCCATTGAAAATGAGCTTAGTACATATTCGTACCGGTTAAAGCGGATGAATTACTTTTTACAGGTAATGAATCGCCGCACACTTTTACTGCTGGATGAATTTGGAACAGGATCAGATCCAGATTTAGGCGGTGCACTAGCCGAAGTGTTTTTTGAGGAAATCTATAAAAAGAAGGGATTTGGGGTAATCACCACACATTATGCGAACATCAAGTTAAAAGCGGATGCGTTGCCCCACGCGGTGAATGGATGTATGCTATTCAATACAGAAACACTAGAACCGCTGTACACCTTTTCTATCGGTCAACCCGGAAGTTCATTTACGTTTGAAGTAGCCCAAATTAATGGTATTCCGCTTCCATTGATTGAAGCAGCAAAAGAAAAAATGGATTCGCGTAAAGTGAAAATGGATAATCTACTGAACGCGTTACAAAAAGAAAAAAATTACCTGCAGCGCCTAAACAAGGAACACATTGAAGCGCAAGAAATTGCTGAAAAAACACGTCAACACTACGAGCAAAAGGAAATCCGACTAAATGAAAAACTGCGCGTTCAAGAGCAATTGACGGAACAAAACAATCGCTACCTCACGGCTGGAAAGAAAATGGTTGGCTTTGTTGATCGCTACGTAACGAAATCACGAAAAAAGGAAGCAAATAGTTCACTTCTCGATGAGATCAAGAAATACATAGCCATTGAAAAATCGAAACAAGAAGATCAAAATCAGGTGAAAAAGCTTAAAGAGAAAGCCAAAAAACCACAACCTAAAAAACAAGAGCAGAAAAAAATAGACGAGTACCAGCAACATAAGATTGAGGTAGGTTCAACGGTCAAACTTATTTCTACCCGTCAAACCGGAACTGTCGAATCTGTGGATGG
>CANHQC010000054.1 GCA_947462695.1 Flavobacteriales bacterium
GCGCTAGTAGAAGAGGCTTGAGCGAAATTCAACTCCGCAGGTTGCTGAATAGTAAACGCAACTTGTTTCACACAACCTAATTGATCACGAACGTAGAGCTGGTAGTTTCCTGCAGCTAATCCTGAAAATGTAGCCGAGGATTGATAGGTAGTTCCATTGACACTGTACGAATATGGAGTGGCTCCTCCTGAAGCAGCACCTGTAACTGAACCAGTGCTGCCACCAAAGCAAGCTACAGGAGTAACAGATGAAGTTTGAACTGCAAGACCTACAGAAATAGGTTTTGTATAGGTTTGTGTGCACGTTGTGTTCCAACCGACAAGCGTAGAGGTAAGTGTAACTGAATAACTCCCTGGATTGGTGAATGAATGCGTTGGGTTTTCAACAGAAGAAGCCGTGCTTCCATCTCCGAAATTCCACGAATAATAGGTACTAGTTCCCGCATAAGTAGCTAATCCAATTCGGTTGAACATCGAGTCTTTCGTGAAGGTGGAATTGTTGTCGAAAGAAACATTCGTACCAGGTACAACGCATTGATTGAGTAAATCAAATTGTGTATTCAAGAAATGTGTCATTTGCGGAACGAGGTAAAAATCTCCGTCCTTATTGAATGTAGTTAATGCACTTGCCCAGTTTCCACCTGTTGAAGATCCAGCTAACGAGGTTAAATCGGCCCCTTGGCCTTCACCCTCTCCTGTGTACCTTACTTGGAATGTATTCCCGTATGGCCATGCATTTCGAATACCGATTCCAACTGCAAACGCATTATTCACTGACGTGCCGCCGAGCGGCATACTGACTGTGATGTAACCAATACCGTTATCAGAAGACCAAAAAATATCGTCTGCATAACTAATCAGTGAGGTTGGGCGGCCATTTGCATCCACATTATAGACGGAAATACGCAAAGGAACGCCACCTGGAAACGGATAATTTCCATAAATTCTTACTTGGCTGACTTTCCCTGGACCATTGTAGTGATACGTCTGTGCCGCCTGTTCTTCAAACCCGTTGATCAAGGTGTAAAACCCTGTTCCGCCTGTGTTTTTAGAATTGACGTACCCATTCCAATCTACACAGGATGTCTGCGCTGACAAACCGCCTGTCAGCAAGAAAGCTAACGCGGTAATTAATGTACTTCTCTTCATTTTTGACATGTTTAATTAATAAATGAACTTTCGAGCGAAACTAGTTTAAGGTAGACCGGATGACTATTTTATTCCATGAAATGAGCTGAAAACAATATAAACGATAGACTTAGCTCTGTGGAGGAGATTTAAAATAGTGATGAGATTCGATGGAATGCCTACCTTTGTCTACCAAACAAAAACGTCATGATTGAAGTTGGAATAATCATGGGAAGTACATCAGACTTGCCAATTATGAAAGAAGCTGCGCACATTTTAGACCAGTTCGGTATTGAGCATGAGGTTAAAATTGTGTCTGCGCACCGCACACCAGAGCGCATGGTTGACTATGCCAAAAGTGCGCGTGAACGAGGACTAAAAGTAATTATTGCTGGAGCGGGTGGCGCGGCGCATTTACCTGGTATGACAGCATCTTTGACTCCACTTCCGGTAATAGGTGTTCCAATTAAATCTTCCAATTCAATTGATGGCTGGGACAGTTTGCTATCTATCGTTCAAATGCCAGGTGGTATTCCTGTAGCTACAGTTGCTGTAAATGGCGCAAAGAATGCAGGAATACTTGCTGCTAAAATACTTTGTGTAGATCGACCTGAGTTAATGGATAAGCTCAGTTCATTTATGGAGTCTCAGCGTTTGGAGGTTATGAAAAAAGCTGACGACCCAGTTAACTAGTTCGTATTAAATCACCTGTAAAGCAGGTATTTTTGACGAGTCGCTTTAAATTTATCCAACCCTATTTCCCAAGTTGAGCGTATTTCTTTGGCTGTCCAACCCGCATTGAGTTGATCGCGAAGGGTTGATGTGCCTGCTAATCGGTTAAAAAATCCGACTTGATCGATAAATACATTACTATCACCCAACAAGTCTTTTGCTTGAATTAAATAATTTAGGTTGATCTCGTACTTTCTTTTGATGACAGATGGACCTAAATCAAACCCATTACAGACTTTATTTTCATGAAGTGGATTTTTAGCTCCAGTTGTTGAAACGGGCGTAAAACTAAAATTAGTATGCGGAAACCTTGGGTGACCGAAAAATTCAAAAGGTCGATCTGTACCTCTGCCTACACTAACGGTTGTAGCTTCAAACAAACACAAACTTGGGTAAAGTGTTATTGCGGCCTCTGATCGCAAATTTGGTGATGGTGGAACGGGCAATATATATTTCGATTTATGCGTGTAATTTTTGCAAGGGATTACCCATAAATTACAACTTAGGCTATCCTTCAACCATTTTTCTCCGTTTACCATGAGCGCATATTCACCTATTGTCATTCCATAAACGATTGGAACAGGGTGCATGCCCACAAAAGAGCGGTGTTCAGGTTCACGAATCGGACCGTCGATGTAATGTCCATTTGGATTTGGGCGATCCAGTAAAACCAGTTTCTTCTTGTTTTCAGCACATGCTTCCATCACATAGTGCAGGGTTGAAATATACGTATAGAATCGAACACCAACATCTTGAATATCGAAAATGACCACATCTATATCACTAAGTTGGTATGGCATGGGCTTCTTGTTCATCCCGTAAAGTGAAATAATCGGCAATCCTGTTTTTTGATCAACCGTACTGTGCACTTTTTCTCCTGCATCAGCATCGCCTCTAAAACCGTGTTCAGGAGAAAATACTTTTTTCACATTTAGCCCTAACGAAAGGAGCGTATCTACTAAGTGAGTTGTGCGAATTACTGACGTTTGATTCCCCACGACTGCAATCTGCTTTCCTTTTAATGAATCCAGCACCAAATGAAGGCGCTCGATACCAAGGATAGGTTGGCGAAGCGAGTGTGTTGTGAATTCAATTTCACGGATGTATTCTTCCTCTTCTAGGTCATTTCGTTCAACCACATGAGAGGCAGTATTTTCAATGACGGGCAATTCTTTGTTATTACCGCAAGAGGACAGTAAAAGCAAACAAACACTTTTCAGGCAAAAAAGCTTTATGTACTTTAGCGAGCTAAAGCGAACAGTATTGTCTTTTGAGTACTTCATATCCCGACGCATCCTAAAAAGCGAGGTCCAAGGTAAAAAAGTTTCCCGGCCTATCGTTCGTATTGCCATGATAAGTATTACACTCACTGTTGTTGTTAATTTGATCACTCTTGCCGTAGTCAAAGGGTTTCAGCACGAAGTGGTTGGCAAAGTTACTGGTTTCGGGTCACATTTAACCATTCAACACGTAGGAGATTTTAGCGTTTTTGAAGCTCAACCCATTCAAATTGATCAACAATTTGTAAACGAGCTAAAAGCTGATCAACGCGTAAGTGGCGCTTATCCCGTTGCTTATAAACCGATTGTACTTCAAGCAACCGTTCAAACTACCGCGATTCAAAATGGCAAGCAAGTCACTCAAAAACAGAAACAAATTCATGGAGCGCTGTTAAAAGGTGTTGATCAATCCTACGATTTTACTTTTTTTAAAAAACATTTGAAATCTGGACGATTACCCGAACTCAACCAAGTTGAACCGTCAAATGAGGTGATCTTATCCAGACAAGTTGCGCGTGATCTTCAACTTAAACTTCACGATACGTTACACAGTTTTTTCGTTAAAGACAGACCTGTAAAACGCTTGTTTAAACTAGTTGGGATTTATGAAACAGGTCTAGAAGAATTCGACCGAAAAATGATTATCGGTGACCTTCGTCATGTTCAAGATTTAAGTGACTGGGGAATGAATGTAAAGCTTGAAGTTGACGATACATTATACAATGGTCAACTCGTGATCCGTGCAGTTGTTGGCGGAAGAAGCGGATTTTTAACATATGATTGGGGTAATGGTCCTGAAAAGTATAGTGGCATAAGTACTTGTCCGACAAAAGACACCCTTATTCGCGTTATAGTTCGTGAGGAAGATACGGAACGTAAAATCCGAATCGACACTGCGTTTATGCAACTTAAGATTAAAGGAAATGCCAGCGCGCCTTGCATATTTGAGTTAAATGAAGATGGAGAGCTGGTTAAATACAGTGACGACACGGACGTCAATTCATTCCAGTTGAATGCAGGATCTAAAACAATTCACTTTACACCGAAAGATGGTAAAGGAGGTTCGTCTTCTTTCGTAAGTGCGTTTGAAGTAAATCTGAACAATTGGGACGACCTTGACGAAATCGAGCAACCGTTGAAAAAGAAATTCGGACTTATTCCCAATGAACATGGAGAATCTCTTCAGGTACTGCCAATTACAGAAGCTCAAAAGGACATTTTTGTTTGGCTCGGTTTCCTAGATGTTAATGTCGTAATTATACTTGCCTTAATGTTCATAATAGGCATTATAAATATGGGTTCTGCCCTACTCGTACTAATTTTAGTTCGTACATCATTTATTGGAACATTAAAAGCACTAGGCGCATCAAATTGGTCTATTCGAAAGATCTTTCTTTATCAGGCTGGTGGATTGATTTTAAGGGGAATGTTAATTGGCAACATCATAGGTATTGGGCTATGCGCTTTGCAGTATTACTTGAAACCGTTCAAATTAAATCCAGAAGTTTACTATCTGGATAGTGTACCTATCGAATTTACCTGGACGTACTGGGTATTCTTAAATTGTTCAACCCTAGTAATCTGTCTTTCCGCGCTGATTATCCCAAGTCTTTTAATCACACGAATTCAACCCGTTAAAGCCATTAAATTCAATTAATTCGCTTTACTTTGTTTTCAGATCAACGTACTGAAAAGGCCTATATTTTTCTGTATTATCCTTGTCGTTTTCATAAGATGGACCTTGAACGACAGTCCCGTCAATTATAATTTTCACATTGGAGCTATACCCTTTAGCAGTAAAGTAGTTTTCTAATTCACCTTTAATTCGATTGGCTCTTGAGCGTGCAAGATTATCATTGGTTTTAAACGTTTCTGTTGGGACGTAGGATGCTGATGAAAAAATATGAATAGCCACTGATTCTCTTCCTTCAGCCAATTGGCGTTCAATCGTTTCGGCATAGTTTCTAAGCTTTCCTTCCGAAATGGTAAATCGATCACCGTTATATTCGAAATAATGCGTGAGTGCGATGTCATCAAATTTCTTGATAATCGGTTGAGTAATAACCACATCACAAGAAGCTGATTGTCCCATTGCATCGGTTACTTGAACAGTGTAAGATCCTGCTTTTACATTTGTAACGAACTGATCTTGTGATCCAATTGACCATTGATAAGTATATGGAGCCTTACCTCCACTAGCCATAGCATTTAGCTCACCGTCAGAACCATTAAATTTCGTCACATTTATTCCTGAACAGATTAATTTTAATGGAACTAGAATAGCTTTTTCGGCCATATATAAATCACTGCGTTCAGCGTCTCTATTTGACGACCAATAACACGTCGACTCTGACAGCGAAAAATAGGCGTCAAACTTAGTTGAGTTGATTTTGTCTCCTAAATTCATAGGCGCAGACCAACTGTCCCATCCATTCCCATTGCGCACTGAATAGAAAATATCCGCATCACCAAAGCCACCATGTCCATTACTTGAAAAAAACAGTGTGTCTTTAGTAGTTGATAAAAACGGAGAGATCTCGAACCCAACAGAATTAATGATATTTCCCATATGAACGGGAGAAGACCATTGACCATTTTGCTTTGTAGACACATAAAGGTCTTCGCTTCCAATAGAATTTGGACCAGCATATGATATGACGACAACATCTTCAGATGAAGCCACATGAAAACCGTAATAATCTCCATCAATATCTAAACTAGGAATTTCAACCACTGCTGGATTGCCCCATTTCGTTCCTTTTTTAGTGGAGATGGCAAGCCCTTTTTGTAAGTCTTTTTTTCCGTCGTAAGAATTAAATACATACATGGTGTTCCCTCCATTACCTAGTCCTAATACTGCGTTAAAGTATTTGTTGTTCAGGTCTTTTAGCAATTTACCCTCATCATACGAACCGTCTTCTGCGCGTTTGCTGTACCAAATATCTTGATCTAACTCTCCTCCAACTGCCTTAGGATGATACGTTCGAACAAAATAAAGTGTTGAACTATCCTTTGAAAAAACAGGTATACTCTCTTCGCAGTTTACTGAATTAATGGACCCAGGAATTTTTCGAACGTTTGTCACATCCCAAAACTGTGCATTTACACTACTGGAGATTGTAAAAAGTAAACCAACAATACTTAAATATTTCATAGTAATTTCTATTATCGACCGAGCATTAATCCAAGAATAACCTCATGACCACCTGATGTAAATTGATTAAACCTTGAAAGGGAGAAATCGTACGAATACCCCAATTTAAACCGTTCACTGATGTTCAATCCAACCATTCCTATGAATGCATCTGTATGCCTGTACGAAACTGCCGCCCAAATCCATTCTTTGTATTCTAATTGCAATGATCCTTCAATTGTGAGCGGAGCCGGACTCATCATTTTAGCAAGGATTGCAGGGGTTAAACTTAAATTTTCATTTAAATTAAACTTGTATCCCGCAGTTGCCATAAAGTGAATTTGATTGTTAAAATTAGCCGTTCCAGATCCAAACTCTACAAAATCTTTCGAGAGTTGATCTGCTGAAATTCCGAAAAATGCCTTTTTTGAATACAAATAAAACCCTGCACCAATATCTAAAATGAACTTATTGGATTGATTCGAAACAAAAGATTCATAGGTATTATCTACATATCCTTGAGTTGGATCGACAGTATTTAGCACTTGTGCTTTGTCTTTCAAGAAAGAATGATTGGAAAGTCCAACACGCGCGCCAAATGACAAATTAAATTTTTTCGAAACTGGTAAATGCAAAGCATAGGTTGCAGCTGCTTGCATTTTACGAAATGCTCCGTATTGATCAGCAAGTACTTGTCCGCCAAGTGCGTGTTTTAATTTACCCGTTTTAATTTCCGGATTTTTTACTGGACCCTGACTAATTCTTAATCCAGGATTGTAACGAACTTTAGGTCGTTTCCCAAGAGGTGCGGCAAAAGAAAGGTAGGCAGTACGTGGTTCATCACCAAATCCGACCCATTGCCACCGACCGCTCAATGTCACATCCGTAAAATCATAGACCCCAGCTGCACCTGGATTGACCATGAACTGATTTCGAAGGTATTGACTGTATTGAGGAACCTGCTGGGCAAGTCCTGAAAACCCAATCGATACGAAACATATAATAAACAGAATATTTTTCATCTATTTCAAGCCTAATTTAATACAATAGAAACGATTCCTTTTCTTGGTTCGGACACTTCATCGTTGAATTCAATAATGAAATAATACGACCCTACTGGAAGTGAACTTCCTTCGAACTCACCCTTCCATGGATTTGAGGAGTAATCCCCTTTTTGAGATTCATAAAGCAAATTGCCCCATCGATTGAATACACGTACAATATTGTTCGGGTAAACAGCATCTAGGTCAATAATCTCCCAATAGTCATTAATGTTGTCGCCATCAGGTGTGAAGGCTGTTGGCAAAATAATGTCACAATTTTCGAATGTTACTGTCACACTTGAAAATGGTCCTTCACAACCATTTAATTGTTCCGCAACATAATACGTTGTCGTTCCTTCAATTGCATCAGGGATGTTATCCGTCGGAATTGTGAGGTTATCATTTAAATACCAATTCAACAGACCACCTGACCCAGTCGCAACAAGTGGTTCCGGTTCCCAATTTAAACAATAGGTTAATGAAGGACCTACCACTGGAGAATCAGGTAATGGTAAGATTGTAATTGAAGCTGTACCTGAGATTGTGTTTGAGCATGCTGCGTCTGAAAGTGTTTCTAGCGCATAAATTCCGGCAGCATTTCCAAGCGAAATAGTAGTTGTTGAAGAAGTCAACGTCTGACTTGTCCCATTTACAGTGTATGTTAAGGTATAGTTTGGTAATCCATCTACTTGAACAATAACTTCATCGGCATCCACCCCTTCACAAAACGTCCCTCCACCGGTTATAGATACCAGCTCAGGAAGCGAATTAATGACAACTTGGAACGATGTGTCACTTGCGCAAGAACCGTTGGAGTCGAAAAGCCATACCGTTTGAGTTGTGGTAATTGACCCTATAATCGGCTGTCCACCTGCAGCTGGATCATTATCGTAGTATGCCTCGCTACCAGATAGGTTTGTTCCGGAAATAATTGGTAAATCCAACGACTCACATGCCACAAGATCCCCCGGATAGTTGAAAGATGGGGTTTGATTTATCGTTACGGTAAAAGTCAACTCATCACTGCACTGACCATTCTCCGCAAAGGCATAAATCGTACTCGTCGAATTTATCGTTGAACCTGATAAAATAGGAGTCCCAACACCTCCAGATTGCGAATAATAAGAAGCTGTTGACCCCAAATTAGTTCCTGTTATTGACGGTAATATATACGTGTCACAAGCAGTAAGATTCAATATTGGATCTAATATTGGTGCATTCGGATTGATCAACGTCACACTTCCATTCGATTGACCAATACAACCTGTCGAGGTGTTTTGAACAGAGAAAAGCGTATACTGACCAGCAGGAAGTCCGGTAAGTATAACCTCACCTGATGCATTCGCTGTTTGAGTAGAGCTTTGTGACTGTCCGTTATAGTTATAAGTTAATGTGTAGTTTCCAGATGCATTCAAGCCATTTAAGGATATTTGCCCATCTGACACATTACAAGCCGATGGTTGAATAGCAGCTAAATTAAATGATGGAAGTGCATTAACCGTAATTGTTTGGGTTCCACTAACGGTTGATGAACAATTGGCATCAGTCAATCCTGTTAAGACATAAGTTCCTGGATTCGCGCCTAATATAACTGATGAAGTTGATGTTGAAATAGTCGAAGGAGACCCATTGTAAGTGTATGTTAACTGCCAATTTGAAGTTCCAGTGATACTTGCTGTTATAGGAGCAATTGGATCACCTGAACAATAGATCGCTCCCCCAGAAATGGATGCAGTTGGCAACGGATTAATGGTTATTGTCTGTGAACCACTAGCAGTTGAAGAACATAGGTTGCCATCGGTGACGCCTGTAAGCACATATACTCCTGCAGCATTACCTAAAGACACCGGACTTGTAGCAATACCACTTACCGATTGAGGTGTTCCATTAAAGGTGTAATTAACAGTCCAATTCGCAGTACCTGTCAACGCAACAGAGACATTACCTACAGTCTGACCAGCGCAATAGGTTCCTCCACCTGAAATTACAGCAGTTGGTAATGGATTTATGGTTATTGTTTGCGTGCCGGAAGCTCCATTTGAACAGTTAGCATCTAAAATTCCTGTAAGGATATAGGTACCTGCAGTTGAACCAAGATTTATACTATTTCCAGCACTAGATAACGATAATGGTGTTCCATTCAATGTATAATTTACCGTCCAACTTGGAGTACCAGTCACTTGTGCCTGAACCGGAAGAACTGGCTGTCCAGCACAATATGTCGCTCCTCCAGATAGTATGGCTGTTGGCAATGCATTAATTACGATTGTTTGACTTCCACTAACAGCGGATGTACAAGAATTGCCATCTGTTACACTTGTCAATACATAATTTCCAGCAGCATTTCCTAAACTAACAGGACTTGTTGCAATCCCACTTACCGATTGAGGTGTTCCATTAAAGGTATAATTAACTGTCCAATTCGGCGTGCCTGTCAATGCAACAGTAACATTTCCAACAGACTGACCTGCACAATACGTTCCTCCACCTGAAATTAC
>CANHQC010000055.1 GCA_947462695.1 Flavobacteriales bacterium
AAATTCGAGCCATGATCGTAAGTTCTCTTTGTACGAAGGTAGTTATTTTAGCCGAAAGGAATTCGCGTGACAATGGCAATATAAAATGTACCTTTGGCTTATGAAGTTCATTCGGGGGATTTTAGGTTTGCTATGGAAATGCTGGGTAGGACTAGTATTTGTCCTCTTTGCCATCTTATTCTATCCATTTTTCGCTGTTCTACTTTCGCGCGAAACTTGGAAGAAAAAGAGCTTTTACCTATTTGTCGTGTGGAGTTGGGTGATGCGTATTTTTTGTTTGTACGGCATCCGAATTATTGAACGTGCAAAGTTGCCCAAAGGACCATACGTGATTATTGCTAATCATGCGTCATACCTTGACATATTCCTGATGCATTCCCTTTTGCCAGAGCATCCATTTTTATTCATGGGAAAAGGAGAAATTCTGGGGTATCCAATACTTAAAACCTATTTCAACGGATTAAATATCCCGGTTCACCGACAAGATAGAGGTAAGGCAGCGAAATCGTTTATTCAGGCTAAAAAAGCGGCAGTTGATGGCTGGTCAATCGTTATTTACCCTGAGGGAGGAATACCTGATAAAAATAGACCAAAAATGATGGCCTTTAAAACCGGGGCTTTTCGTTTAGCCAAAGAATTATCCATTCCTATTGTCCCGATAACGTTCACGAACAATCATGAACTGTTTACTGATCCGCTCGATTTACTTGGAGTTGCTCGACCGGGTATTTCCCGTGTCTATATTCATCCTGCTGTGTCGCCTGAAGAAATGAATGACTTAACCGACAAGGAAATACGTGATGTGTGTTTTGATCGGATCAATCAACCATTACTGAAGGAACATCCATGGATTGCAGAAAAATAGTTAGTTTTGACGTATGAAAATTTCGGCTGAAACTGTTGAACACATTGCGCATCTGGCCCGACTGACTTTTGAGGGAGATCAAAAAGATGCGATACGCACAGATCTCAACAACATAGTTGAATTCATGGATAAATTGAGTGAAGTTGACACGCATGGGGTGGAACCTCTGATTTTCATGACTGAAGGATACGATCACTTGAGAGAAGATGAAATCAACGTGACAATCTCCCAAGATGACGCGCTTAAAAATGCACCGAAAAAGGATTCAGACTATTTCAGGATACCGAAAGTACTTGATAAATAATCAGTTATTCCTTGAAGCAGAAAGCTGATAAACACGATCCTTTTGCAGCGCTGCGTATCCGAGAGTTTACCTTTTTTCTTTCCAATAGACTGTTTCTTACGCTTGCCATTCAAATGCAAAGTGTTATTGTAGGTTGGCAAATTTATGACCTCACGAATGATGTTCTTGCTCTTGGAATGATTGGCCTTGCAGAGGCAATTCCTTTTATCATCATCAGTTTTTTCTCCGGACATGTAGCTGACAGCTTTAACCGAAAGCACATTATCCTGTTTTTCACAACCATTTATATTGGTGTTGGTATATTTTTACTCTATAGTTCTGCTGATCAATCCAGATTTCTGAATGACTATGGTACGTTTCCTTTATACCTAGCCATCGGTGCTGTCGGGGTAATCCGTGGATTTTTAGGTGCATCATTACCGGCATTCATGGCTCAAATCGTGCCAAGGAATCTTTATGCCAATGCGGCTACATGGAACAGCACTGTATGGCATTTAGGATCGGTTATTGGTCCCTCTGTTGCCGGATTGATTATCGCAGTCAGCTATTCTGCAGCCTATACCGTGGATTTAATTTTTCTTGTCATTGCACTTTTTTCGATGCTATTTATTGCATCAAAACCACTTCCAAAAAGTTTAGAATCAGAACCATTAGTGCAACGACTTACTGCTGGAATACGATTCGTATTCAAGAATCAACTCTTACTTGGTGCGCTTTCACTTGATTTATTTGCCGTTTTATTTGGCGGGGCGGTTGCCTTATTGCCAGCTTTTTCGAAGGAGGTCTTACACGCCGGAGCAAGTGAACTTGGATTTTTGCGCGCTGCTCCAGCTATTGGTGCAGTAATTATGGCTTTAATAATTGCCTATAAGCCACCAACACAAAACGCAGGCAGAAACCTGTTTCTATCCGTTGCTGCTTTCGGAGTGGCCACAATTGTTTTTGGTTTATCCACCAATTTTTGGCTTGCATGGATTGCCTTATTTTTTACAGGTGCTTTCGACAATGTAAGTGTTGTAATTCGCCATACTATTTTGCAGTTGGCAACACCTGATCACATGCGGGGAAGGGTGTCGGCTGTGAATGGAATTTTTATTGGTTCATCTAATGAAATCGGTGCATTTGAATCTGGAGTTGCAGCACGCGCCATCGGCATTCGTCCTTCAATTGTATTTGGTGGCATTCTAACCGTTCTTGTTGTTGCAATTACTGCTCGAGTCGCCCCGAAATTAAGGAAGTTGAATATTGATTCAATGCGTGACGAGGGCAACTAACGCGAGTAGATTTTCGCTATTTTTACCTAAAATCTCGCATGGCAAAGGTAAAATCGGCATATTTCTGTCAACATTGTGGTTACGAAGCTCCGAAATGGCTAGGAAAATGTCCGAGCTGTAATGAATGGAATACATTTGTTGAAGAGGTTATTGAAAAAAATATCCCTTCGGTAGTTGCTTTTTCAACGTCAAGTAACCGTCCCACAAAACCACAGCCGATTCATACAATAGAAGAACAAGCTACACGAAGAGCGCAATTACGCGACGGCGAATTGAATCGAGTGCTCGGTGGTGGTCTTGTTCCAGGATCATTAATTCTTTTTGGTGGCGAACCCGGAATAGGTAAATCCACATTAATGCTTCAACTCGCGATTACCGAAAATCAATTGCGCGTGCTTTATGTTTCGGGTGAAGAAAGTGAACACCAGATTAAAATGCGCGGAGAGCGAATTGGATTGTCAAGTGAACAATGCTTCATATTAACTGAAACCAATATTCAGCACATTTTTACGCAAGCCGAACAGGTGCAACCGGAGTTGTTGGTCATTGATTCGATTCAAACATTGTATTCAAGTCAAATAGAAAGTTCACCTGGTAGTATTTCACAAGTCCGAGAATGTACCGCCCAATTGCTTCGGTACGCGAAACAAACGGGTGTTCCTGTCTTTTTAATTGGCCACATAACGAAAGAAGGATCCCTTGCAGGACCGAAAGTATTGGAGCACATGGTAGATACCGTTTTGCAATTTGAAGGTGACCGCAACCATGTCTATCGCTTGCTTCGTTCGGTAAAAAACAGGTTTGGAAGCACTAACGAACTGGGTATTTATGAAATGCAAGGCAATGGACTACGTCAGGTGGAGAATCCTTCGGAGATTTTAATTACCAATACAGATCAGCAGTTAAGTGGAATTGCAATTGCCGCGACTATGGAAGGAATGCGTCCGATGTTGATTGAAGTTCAGGCACTGGTAAGTACGGCAGCTTATGGAACGCCTCAACGCTCATCTACCGGCTTTGATAGTAAGCGGTTGAATATGTTGCTCGCTGTCATGGAGAAACGGTGTGGCTTTAAATTGGGGGCGAAGGATGTGTTTTTAAACATTGCAGGAGGAATTAAAGTCGACGATCCGGCCATAGACTTAGCTGTTGTAGCTGCAGTATTGTCCTCAAATACAGATTTGCCAATTGATCCAAAAATGGCGTTGTGTGCTGAAATTGGACTTTCCGGGGAAGTTCGGCCGGTTAATCGGGTAGAACAACGCATTTCCGAAGCTGAAAAGCTCGGATTTACATCGCTCATTATTTCAAAGTATTCCAAAGGAGTTGATCCCAAAAACTATAAAATTAACTTGATTCAATGTGGACGGATTGATGAGGTCGTTCGAGCGCTTTTCAGTTGATGAAATAAGTACAGCCGAGTAAAATCATCAAAACATCAAAAATCGAATAGGCTAAATAACTTTTCGATTGGCGAAATCTATTCAACGTAAGTGAGAGGAGTAGCATTACAGCCCAGAACATAACGTTATTTCCAATTTTATTGTTCACTAGTACAGATATCACACCGAAAAGAGCGATGAGTAGAAGCGCTGTAATTCCAGCATTTTTCTTACCAACGAGTTGTGGAAGTGTTTTCATTTGAACGCTGTCTTTTTCACTGTCTCTGCTGTCAAACGGAATGGTAATCGCATAAAAGAAGATGATCCAATTAACGATTTCTAGCCAATAGGCTTTTACGGATTCTCCGAAAAATAGTGGGAAATAGAAGAGGTGCAGCGACCAAGTTATGGCTACAATCGGACTTTTGACATAGGAGATATTCCTTACCGCATTTCCCCCAACTGGAATGACATACCAAATGCTGATGAATGAAAATAGCATGAGGTAGATCCATTGTACCGAAGTCAATTTCAAAAAGACTAGGAAAAAGACTAAGCTGACAAAGAGAATAACAAGTAAGAAACTGAGCAGACGAAAATTTCGAATCAACCAATGCTTCAATCGAGGATCGGAGATGGTTCCTTGGTGCACTTTAATTAACCGATGTAAAAGGTAAACTGCCCATGTGGAGCTTCCAATAAAAGCTGCCATTAGGGCATTGAATTTTCCATAATTATAGGCAACACCTGAATAAAGAGCAGTCGCCGCAACTGCGGTCAAAAGCGTCGAATTGGTTAGAAATAGAATCGCTTCACGCATCAAACCCGTCAACAATCGTTTTGAATGCGAGATCAACCTCAATCTCCTCGATACAATTGCAGGATTTTCCTTTTTTACACGTTGGGCAATCATTATCGAATGTCAACACTGAAACATGTTTCCCTATTGGTGACCACCTACCCGGGTGAATTGGTCGTTTAGGTGAAAACAATCCAACAGCATGAATTCCTGCACTTGCCGCAATATGTAGAGGTCCGGTTGAACAGGCGATCAACGCATGCGCTTCGGAAATAAAGGAGATGAACGTTGAGAGATCCATTGTTCCTGAACAATCGTGAATGAGTTCATGCGAAGGTATGGATGAACGAAACAATGCGCCTTCGGTTTCTGTACCCGAAAAAAACACTTCTATACCATTTGTAGCCAGCTTTAAAGCGAGTTCACTGTACTTCTTCAATGGCCATTCTAACGCACTGCCTTGCGATTTAGGGTGAATAATCACGCGCTTCCTTGATGTTGCAGCTTCAGATTGCTGGGCTACCTGAAATTGGTTTACCCAACCATTTAATACCTCGATTGAAGGAATAACTTTTAGTCCAAGAGGTTTTAAAAGTTCAAAATTTAATTGAGCCTCATGTAAGTCGGAACGTTTCCGTGAAAAATTCAATCGGTAGTTGCAAGTCAACAAGTGAAAACTGCGGTGCGATGTACCAATGCGGTAAGGTATTTTAGCTTTTCGACAGAGCGTTGCTACTTCCTTGTTTGGGAATACATGCAGCACAACATCTGCATTCAGTTCTCTGAAAAAGCTAATCTTTTCTACTGAAGGAAGTTTTTCAATTTCGTTCCAGTCAACAAATCGATCTACAGGCGAAAAACAAGAAACGACAGGTCGGGTATAATTTCTCCCTAAATAGATGAGTTCTGCCAATGGATAGTGTTCTTTTATCCAACTGCACATAGGAAGCGTAAGCACCACATCTCCAATACTATCCGTTCTGGAAATAACAATCCGTTTCACCTCATTTAGCTTCATACAAGTTTTTCAATTTGATGTATTTTCGGAAGGTTGCGAAAGCACTAAGGCGTGAAATGACGAATCCAGTTTTACCATCTAAAAAACCGCGTTTAATGATGAAGCTTTTGATGAATTGAGCGATTGTTTTGAGGATGATTTTAACCCAGGACGACTTTCCTCCTTGCTGATAGAGCTCACGAGCTGCAATATCACCAAAGTACTCGATTTGACGTAAATGATCCTCTTTCGTGTAGTATGAATAGTGTAACAAGTCACCCGAAAGCCATCCGGTTTCCTCATTGGCATTCATTTCTAGTCTATCGTGTGGATTAACTCCTTTCCAGCGCGCACTGTTTTTTTTAACCAATCTTAATTTCGTGTCAGGATACCAACCACAATGTTTCACCCAATGTCCGCAGTAATTGGTAAGTCGGTTCATTCGGTAGCCATCAACGGAGGCAGTTGATTTGACAGTGAGAATACTATTTCGAAGTTCCTCACTCAATGCTTCGTCGGCATCAAGCGATAAAATCCATTCGCACGAGGCTTGATCAATAGCGAAATTTTTTTGTTGAATATGGCCTAAAAACGATTGTTGTATAAATCGAGCATTATGAGCTCGACAAATTTCCTCCGTTTTGTCTTTTGAAAAGGAATCAATAACGACAATTTCATCAACTACACCAGATAATGAGCGTAAGCAACGCTCAATATTTCGCTCCTCATTAAGGGTGATGATTACTGCTGAGATGGTCATACAGTGACTTTTATTTCACACGCAACCGTTGTCCAACTGAAATGCGGTTGATATTGACGCCCGGATTTAATTTAGAAAGTTGCGCTTGCGTGAGTCCATACCGCTGTGCGATTCTTGAAAAATTATCTCCTGCTTTGACCGTGTAATATTTTTTAGTTGGTTTTGGTGCAGGCGGCGTAGGCTTTGGTTTTATGGTACTTGCGCCATTTTTTAGACGTAGTCGTTGACCAACATAAATATTGGTTGTCCTCAAGGCATTCCATTCCATGATCTGCTCTACAGAAAGACCATATTTTGAGGAAATCGTTCCCATTGTTTCGCCTGATTTCACCTTATGGTAAACGTAACTTCCGTCGGCTGGTAATTGCTCAACACCTAATGAGTCGGTTGTGAAGCTGCTATCCACAGGTGATTGTTTAACAACCAAGACTGGATCTGGAGGTTTTGGTGGTGTAATTTGTGGACTGAACAAACGTTTTTCCAAGGCATATAGACTGTCTTCAAACGAAACGATTAATCCGATTTTGTCTAACGGTCCAGAAATACATTGCGGTGGAGTGGTTGCTGGAATGTAATTCGTTTTATACACTGGATTTAATGTCTTCACATCTTCTTCTGGCCAGTTTGTTAATTTTGAGATGGTAGACATGTGCACACCATTCGTCAAACACATTGTATCCAATTGCGCTTCGTGAATTTTAGCTTCCATTGGAATGATATTGTGCTCGGCATGATAGGTCATTAAATAGGCTGCAGCAATAAAATTAGGGACATAGCCTTGGGTTTCAGAAGGGAGAAACGGCCGAACTTCCCAGTACGTCGTTTTATTTCCAGAGCGTCTTATGGCTTTATTTACGTTTCCTGGTCCAGCGTTGTATGCCGCTAGTGCAAGATTCCAATCCCCGTAAATCCCATATAATTGGCGTAAAAACCGACATGCAGCATCCGTTGCAAGTGCAGGATCCATTCGTTCGTCGATGTATGAATTTTCTTTGAGGCCGTAATGTAAGCCTGTGCGATACATAAATTGCCATAAGCCAAGTGCACCTGCTTTCGATTTAACTTGAGGCCTTAGACCACTTTCAATTACAGCTAAATATTTCAATTCAATTGGCAACCCATATTCGGCTAACTTTTCTTCGAACATATCGAAGTACACTGCCGATCGTCCCAATGCTATTCGAACAAATCCTCTCCTACTTTTTACAAAGAACTTTATGGTAGAAAGTGTAATGGAATTGCAATCGAGCTGAAAGGGACTCATCGCATTCATTTTCTCCAATCTTTCGCAATAGACTTCGTCGGTGAATGCAGGCTCATCACCAGGTTCGTAATTCAAGGCGGTGATGATGGAATCGTAATTGTTTTTATTGACGTATTCAGCTAAAAAGAGTTGTAGACTTTGTTCAACAGTATTGATGAATGCGTCGCGCTTTAAGGTGTCGGAGGGTTTTACAAGGTGATTACCTCGCTGCGAAAAAAGCGTTCCACTCGAAATGGATAACAAAAAAATGAAAATGAATTGCTTCATTCGTTCATGCATTTAATTAACTCAGCTGAGGTATCGATTAATTTTTTTTCGGCAAATTGAGCAGTCATTACTTGAATACCAAAAGGTAAACCGTTGGAGTGGTGCCCAATAGGCAGTGAAATAGCTGGATTTCCAGTTAAGTTAGCGTGCACTGTGAAAATATCCTGTAAATACATTTGTATTGGATCACTAACCGCGTTGAGTTCAAAAGCTGTAGAAGGTGTTGTTGGCAATATCACAGCATCAAATTGATTAAATAATTCGTCTGTTTTATCCTTTAATACCCGTCTAACTTTCTGTCCCTTAGTATAATACGCGTCATAATATCCGTGCGATAAGACGAACGTTCCTGCCATAATGCGGCGTTTCACTTCCTTCCCAAAACCTTCACTACGAGATTTTTTATACGTTTCCTCAACGCCCTTAGCGTCAGGACTGCGGTATCCATAATGCACGCCATCAAATCGAGAAAGATTAGAAGATGCCTCAGCTGTGGATAATACATAATACGTAGGAACCATATAATCCATATATGGAAAAGATACCAATTGGACCTGATGGCCATGAGACTCTAACCCTTTAATAACCTCGTTCATGCGTGCGGTTACTTCTGGATCAACGCCATTGTGAGTTATGGTTTCTTGAATAACGCCAATTCGCAAAGAAGAGACGTTATCTATTGAACTGAATTGTTCTACTGGCTTTTCAGACAGCGTAGCATCAAATTCATCGGATCCTGCCATTAGTTCAAGCAGAAGCGCTGCGTCCTCCAGGGAGTTGGTGAATGGACCTATTTGATCGAATGATGAAGCATAAGCGATTAATCCGTGACGACTGATGCGGCCATAGGTTGGCTTTAAACCAAACGTACCAGTGAACGAAGCTGGTTGACGAATCGAACCACCTGTGTCACTGCCCAATGCTGCCGTGCACATTCCAGCTGAAACCGCAACTGCAGATCCGCCTGATGATCCACCGGGAACGCGTGTGGGATCAAGGTTATTTTTGACGGGACCATAAGCGGATGTTTCGTTGGATGAACCCATCGCGAATTCGTCACAATTCAATCGACCGATAACAATGGCATCCTCATCTAACAAACGTTGTACAGCAGTAGCTGAAAAAAGGGATTCGAAGCCAGTAAGAATGTTTGATGATGCGCTGACCTGGTGACCTTTGTAGCAGATGTTGTCTTTTAAACCGATCACCATACCGGCAAGTCTCCCTGCTTTTCCAGATGCCCGTTTTTGATCAACTAATGAGGCTTGCTCAAGTGCGCTGTCTTGAAACACTTCAATGAACGCATTAAGTTCTTTTTGCTGATCGATAACAGTAAGATAGTGTTTAACAATATCCAAAACGCTAGACCCTGAAGCAAGGGCATTCGATACTTCAGCAAATGTGTTGTACATGAATTTGATTTTTTATCCGTTTTTTTCTTCGGATTTCACTTCAGTTTTCACTTCTTCGTTCCCTTTTGAGGCATTCTTGAATTCTTTTACTCCTTGTCCAAGCCCTTTCATCAATTCAGGAATTTTTTTACCCCCAAATAAAAGTAGAACAACAGCTAGAATTAAAATTACGTGACCGGGACTTAATAATGCACCTAATATCATGATTACTTATTTAAAAGTTTAGTCAAAGTTACTGAAAAGTGTTCAAATCATGGGTCCGATTGTGTGCATAAAGTTAAATAAACAAAAATGCCCGTTCAAAAACGGGCATTAGATGTTAGATATCTTAAAGACTAGAGCTTTCTAGCGACTTCTACTTCTTCAAATGCTTCGACGATATCTCCAACTTTGATGTCGTTGAATTTATCAATATTCAAACCACATTCGTAGTTGTTTTTCACTTCCTTCACATCGTCT
>CANHQC010000056.1 GCA_947462695.1 Flavobacteriales bacterium
GGAATTGTGCTTTGGGAGTTTTGTAAGCGGTATATTAAATAACACGTCAATTGTTTAAATCGCTGCCATTTCATTTTGGCTTTCTTTTCAACTTAAGGTACCTGAAAAAGGAACAAAATCAGTTTTAGCATGTTTTTGAAGTATTGCTAACTTTGCAGCACGTTTAAGGAATTGTAAATGATACAAACTGATATTATCATCATCGGTGCAGGTCCGGTTGGATTGTTCACCGTTTTCGAAGCCGGATTATTAAAATTGCGTTGCCACCTCATCGATTCATTGCCACAGCCTGGTGGACAATGTTCGGAGATCTACCCAAAAAAACCCATATACGATATTCCGGGATTTCCTTCGGTGTTAGCAGGAGAACTCATTGATAATTTGATGGAGCAAGCAGCGCCGTTTAAGCCAGGATTTACGCTTGGAGAAGCAGCGTTGAAAATTGAAAAAACGGAGGATGATCAATTCATTGTTACGACAGTTAAAGGAACCGAACACAAAGCACCAATTGTCATGATTGCTGGTGGATTGGGTGTTTTCGAGCCGCGCAAACCACCTATCGAAACGATTGAATCTTATGAAGATAAAGGCGTCGAATACATCATTAAAGATCCTGAATTTTACCGCGGAAAACGCGTAGTAATTGCTGGCGGTGGAGATTCCGCATTGGATTGGTCTATTTTCCTTGCGGAGAAAAAAATAGCTACAGAAGTAGCCTTGGTGCACCGAAGCGCGTCGTTCAGGGGTCACCTGGATTCCGTGCAAAAGGTCATCGATATGGCTGGTAATGGCGATATCAAATTGATAACCGAAGCAGAAGTTACAGGAATCGACGGAAACGGAAAAGTCGAATCAGTTGTGATCAATCACCAAAAAGACGGTGAGCTCATTAAAGAAACCGATCATTTTATTCCGTTATTCGGATTAAAGCCAAGTTTAGGTCCAATTGCGGATTGGGGATTGGAAATTGAAAAGAATGCCATCAAGGTAAACACACTCGATTATTCGACAAATATTCCTGGGATCTATGCGATTGGCGATGTCAATACCTACGAAAATAAGTTGAAGCTCATTTTATGTGGTTTCCACGAAGGAACGTTGGCCGTTCAGTCAGCTTTTGCGCGCATATACCCGGACAAAAAGAACATCCTCAAGTATACCACGGTGAATGGCGTTCAAGGATTTTAATCGTTGAATTTCCAAATTGCGCCTATTTTTACTGAGTGGAAGGAAACACAATGTGTAGCATTAAGTATCCTTTTACCTTAATTGGATATCCATGAAAAGCAGTAGATACATCAATGGCGTAGTGGTTCTTGGAATACTTTCCTTGATCAGTATATTAATCGTTCAGGTCGTTTGGATCAAACGTACCGTTGCCATTCAACAGACAAGTATTGCTATTCAAGAAAAAGAAGACAGCCTAAACTTGAAGCAATTTTCGGAACAAGCACACATAGCTCTAAGAAATGTCTTGGAACGGATTTCGGATCAAAAGGCAGACAGTTCGGATTTATATGGTGCGGTGAAACAAATCAGGTCTAATTACTTTGTGGTTGACATCAACGAGGAACTTCATCCTTTTTATTTAGAAACACTTTTGAAAAGGGAGTTTTACGATCAGAGTATCAATCAAGATTTTCAATACGGGATTTACGATTGCTTTAGTGATTCAATCGTTTTTGGGAACATGGTCAAATATTCAAAAACCGATGGTTATTCACCTTCCTCAGATTCCATTGTTGGAGTGACTTCTGAAAAACTTTCATGGAAAACAGACGGGCATTATTTTACTGTTATATTCCCAAATGTCGTGGCAAGATCGGTAAATCCAGTAGCTGAATTGCTGTCGCCCTGGATTTATGTGCTCATCATTGTTGTATTGGTGATTTTCTTTTTCGGTTACACCGTTAATATTCTATTCAGGCAAAAAAGGTTGTCCGAAATTAAAAATGATTTCATCAACAACATGACGCATGAATTGAAAACACCAATTTCGACAATCGGACTATCCAGTGAAATGATCCTGAGAAATGATTTTACAGAAGACTCAGAAAAATTAAAGCGCTACGCGAGTATCATTTTCAAGGAAAACAAGCGGTTGGAGACACAAGTCGAACGCGTGCTCAATGTAGCCAAACTCGATCAAGAAAAAGTGGTGTTGAAAAAGGAACAGATGAATTTGCATGAATTAATAGAAGAGGCAAAGGAAAGTTTCGATTTCAATCAATTGGAAAAAGGAGGACAACTTACACTTCACTTAGAAGCAACACATTTTTTACTTCATGCAGACCAGGTTCATTTAACCAATGTGATCTACAACCTATTGGATAATGCAGTGAAGTATTGCACCGTTACACCGGATATTCACGTCTTTACGAAAGATGTAAAAAAAGGAATCCAACTCGAATTTCAGGATAACGGTATTGGCATCAAGCGGGAAGACATTAAACTGATTTTTGACAAATTCTACCGCGTACCAACCGGTAATCTTCATGATGTGAAAGGATTCGGTTTAGGACTATTTTATGTGAAACTTATCGTCGAAGCGCACGGAGGCAAAATTGATGTGCGCAGTAAACCAGGAGAAGGAACTACTTTCTTAATGTGGTTACCCGGAGTAGAATCATGACTTTTGTTTAAAGAGGATCGCCGTAGGTTGCGGATAAATACCATCTCTTCCAATTTTCTTCCCCCTTTTGTAGACTACAATTCGCTCAGCAACGGGCTCATTTTCCACCTTGCATTCGAGCAAAAAATATCCTTTTGATTCAAAAAGGATTACGTAATTATCCTTGCGTCTCAATTGACCTATTGTTAACTCAATAGTGGATTCGTTGATAGTCACCTCAATTGGCGTTTCATTTACTCGTACTTCGCCGCCAGATGAAGGGAGTATATACGCTGGGATTATCCCTTTATAATCAGCCAAGTATTTCTTTGCCAATTTCAATTCTTTTTGAGCAGTGACAGCAAAACCGGAAAGAATAAAAACAACGATGACCAGAACATACCTCATGGTGACAAAAATAAAACAATCTGTAATCAATAAGCAAATGAGGCATCAGTATACTGCAAAATCTCTTTATCTTCGGGCAAAACCAATTGGTGGAAAGCGTTCGTAAATACAGGTTGCATCTTGGACTAGTTGCATTGGTTCTTTTGGCATTTTGGCCAATAACCTTAGGTATTTACCTTCCGAAATGGGACAATGTTGACTGTTACTTACCTTATAGGTATTTCGTTCACTTTTCTTATGAAAATGGGCAGTTGCCATTGTGGAATCCCTTTCAGCATCTTGGTTATCCAGCTTATTCAGATTTACAGAATGGATTATATAACCCAATTGTTTGGCTCATTAACCTGATAGGGAATTACGATACACTGTCAATTGCCATAGAACTCAGTTTTTATTGGTTAGTCGGAGCATTTGGAGCCTTTAAATTCATGCGTTTATTTACTGATAATCCATACAGTCAGTTTTTTGGTGCACTGGCTTTTGGCCTTTCAGGTTTCATGGTAGGAACAGCTCAAATCATGATTTTCATTGCTGGAGCAGCTTTTTTACCGCATGTGTTGTACCACCTTTTTCGTTTTTTTAATGAAAATTTGTGGCGGGATGTGTTTTGGATAAGTCTTTTTATAGGACTGCATGTTAGCGCAGCTAGTCCGGCCTACTCAATTGTGTTGTTTTACCTCATTTTCTTGATTTTTGCCTGGGCACTTTGGATGAAGTACAGCTCGAACACTGTAAAATGGACATGGGCAAGATTGATCGTATTGATTTTCATCACTGTCCTTTGCCTACTTCCCATTATAAGTTCAACAGTAGAATTTCTGCCCTATTTCGGTCGCGCTCGAAAATTAGAATATGGTTCTTTTCTTCTTCAAAATCCGTTCGACTGGCACGGGTATATTTCTTTCCTGTTTCCGCTGAGCACCTTAAGCTCCAGTGATTGGTTTGGTTCTACTGATTTAACGATGCGCAATGGCTACATTGGATTTCTCCCGCTGATTTTTGCGTTACTCACGCTCTTCCGTATTCGTGAGGTAAAGATTCGATGGTTGTGGATTGCATTTATCGCAATACTGCTCATGGCAGCAGGCGGAGAGACACCATTTTACCGACTCGTTTATCATTTACCCGGATTTGGCTTATTCAGGCATCCGTCTATCTTTCGGGCTCACGCAATGTTGCTTTTAACAACACTTGCCGTGATTGGATTCGATCATGTGGTTGTCAAAAAAGAAGCACTTAAAATCGACTTCAAAAGAATGATCCTTTTTTGTGGTATTGGATTTATGGCGTGCTTTCTCTTGTTGTTTTGGTATCGATTTCCTGGAGAAATTAGTACTTGGGTGAACGAGTTTAGCTACAGCAAAGAGCTATCATTCTATTCAATGCGAACGGGACTCTTAATCAATAGCCTCCTGCTCGTTATACTTTGCGTTGCTCTATACAGTGTTTTAGTGCTGAAAAAAGAGATTTCAGCAAAATGGATCATCTTGTTTACAAGTATTGACCTATTGATTCATGCGGTTATTTCAGGACCATATACATTGAGTTACCCCTATAAACAGGCTGAATATCGTTCTTATTTCATGGACCTTCCAAAAGACATCAATCAAAACGACGCACAACAGCCGTATTCTTTGCTTAAAGAAAATTATGACCCAAAAATTGCCGGAATATGGCGCAATACAGCCACGCTTCACAAGCGCTTAACGTACGATGGGCACAATCAAACGCAATTCGCTTCTTTCAACGCATTAGAAAAAGAAGGACGTTTCGATTGGTTGTTGGTCAATCCACTTTTTACGGAGGTTAAAGGCTATAAACTAAAAGTATTAAGCGATAAGCAACTTGCTAAAAGCTTGCAACTTAAAGGCTGTTTATGGCATTGGGACGGACCATTAAAGGCTATTAATTCCGATACGATGGTGGTGAAAAATCCGAAAATCGGATTTAACTCGTTTGAAGTAACCATTGCTAACACCTCTGATCGGGAGGACATTCTTTTGTTGACACAAAACTATCACCACAATTGGAAAGCACGATTGAATGGGAAAGAACTAAAGATTCATCAAGCCAACGAAGCGATTATGGGGATTCGCATTCCTAAAAAAACTTCAGGGAGAGTAACCATACTTTTTGAAAGCCCGTGGTTTTTACCTTCAACAATTGCAGCAGCTTCGGCCTATCTTTTTCTATTTACCCTATTGATTATTAGTTACTTGAAAAAATATTTCAACAACTAATTTTGTCAATATCTTTAGTCAAACGGCTGTCAAATACGCCGTCGTTTTTTGTAATTTCGAATGCTCAGTTTTTGCAGTCAACAATGAAACAGTACCACGATTTATTACAACACATTTTAGATAACGGCACATTAAAAGAAGACCGTACAGGGACAGGAACAACTTCCGTATTTGGTTATCAAATGCGTTTTGATCTTTCCGAAGGCTTTCCTGTAGTGACGACGAAAAAATTACACTTGCGATCGATCATTGTAGAACTTCTTTGGTTTCTGCGAGGAGATACAAATATTAAATTTTTGAACGATCATGGGGTTTCCATTTGGGATGAATGGGCAGATGAAAACGGTGATCTCGGTCCGGTTTACGGGTACCAATGGCGTTCTTGGCCAACAAGAGATGGTGGAACAATCGATCAGATTTCAAACCTCATCAAGCAGATCAAACGCAACCCGGATTCGAGAAGACTAATTGTTTCAGCTTGGAATGTGGCAGACGTTGACAATATGGCGCTACCTCCCTGCCATTCACTTTTTCAATTTTATGTTGCGGACGGAAAATTAAGCTGTCAGCTCTACCAGCGAAGTGCAGACACATTTCTCGGCGTACCATTTAATATTGCTTCGTATGCGCTTCTGACGTTAATGATTGCTCAAGTCTGTGGGTTGGAGCCTGGTGATTTTGTGCATACGTTTGGTGATGCACACCTTTACAGTAATCACATCGAACAAGCCAAGTTGCAGCTATCACGTGAATGCCGTCCTCTACCAACGATGAAAATTAATCCTGCGGTAAACGATATTTTTGACTTTAAGCTCGAAGATTTCGAGTTAATCAACTACGATCCACATCCGCACATAAAAGCACAAGTGGCTGTCTAATATGGGTAAACGAATAGGTTTCTTTTTACTTTTTTGTACATGTACGGTCGTTCATGCACAAAAACTCACCTTGCTTTACGGAGGTGATATTATGTCGCATGGACCACAAATCAAAGCGGCCTATCATCCTGAAACAGACAGCTACGAATACGATGCGAGTTTTCAGTTTATTAAGCCTATCATTCAGCAGGCAGATCTTGCGATCGTAAACCTGGAAGTAACACATGCTGGCAAACCGTATTCTGGTTACCCTCAATTTTCGGCACCAGATGAACTTTCCTTGGCATTGAAAACAGCTGGATTCGATGTGCTAATAACAGCAAATAACCACTCATGCGACGGAGGTGCAAAAGGTGTAATCCGAACCCTTGATGTGTTGGATAAAATGGGCATAAAGCACACAGGAACCTTTAGAAATAAAGCAGAACGTGATGCAAATTACCCTTTAATGCTTGAAAAAAATGGCATTCGGGTGGCGCTTTTGAATTACACCTACGGAACCAACGGACTAACTGTTCCTTCTCCGCTGATCATCAATTACATCGATAGCAACACCATACGAAAAGACGTAAAAAAAGCGAAGGAACAAGGTGCTGAATATATCGTCTGTACTATGCATTGGGGTTCCGAGTACCAATCATTACCCAATTCGTATCAAAAAAAATGGGAAAGTTATTGTTACGAGGTTGGAATTGATATGATTATTGGTAGCCACCCACATGTCATTCAACCCGTTGAACGAAAGACGATTAACAAAAAAGAACGGTTCACCGCCTGGTCGTTGGGTAATTATGTTTCCAATCAACGCGATAGATATAAAAATGGTGGATTAATGGTTCTTACGACCTTAGAAAGAAGGAAGGGTATTGAATTAACCGATGTGCGGCATACATTTCATTATGTGCACGTTGGCCAAGACCGCGGAGTAAAGTGTTATTACATGTTGCCCGATTTCCCTTATAACACCTTTAAAAAAGGGTTTCTACCACCTGAGGATAAATTCAAAATGGAGCAATTTTTCAATGATAGTAGGCTACTATTTAAGGATCACAGTAAAGGATCGACAGAATTAAAAGTTGATACGACAAGTGAATTGGGCGCGACATTCATCGGTCACCTTACTGGTTATTATGTTGTTCAGGTAGAAGAAAAAAATGACACAATTAGACCAAACTATTCGTATTCAGATTCAATTATGCGGTTACTTTCATCGACAGGTAAAATTATTTATACCAGTCAACCTTATAGCTCAAAGGAAACTGCGATAACGCTGAAAAACAAGTGGAAAAAAGAACAACCGGAAAAACCAATACAGTTGTTATTTATTAGACCGGAAACCATTGAAATTATCCCAGAATGAAGGTAGCACTTATTGTCGCTGTTGACAACGAAAATGGTATTGGTAAAAACAATGATTTGATGTGGCACCTGCCAGACGATATGCGTTTTTTCAAAGAAAAAACGACCGGACATGTTGTCGTGATGGGAAGAAAAAATTGGGACTCTATTCCAGCTAAATTCCGTCCATTACCGAACAGGGATAATGCAGTGTTGACCAGAAATCTTGCTTTTTCTGAATCGGGGTGTAAGGTGTTTAACAGCCTTGATGAATGCTTTTCTGAGTATTCATCAGTTTCGGATAAAAAGGTCTTTATTATAGGTGGAGGTGAAGTCTACAAACTGGCATTAGAAAGTGGTTATGTGACCGAAATGTTCATTACACACGTCCATAAATCTTTTGGAGCTGACACTTTTTTTCCAGCATTTTCCATAGAGGATTGGACGATTGAAACGGTCCTTACTCATGACAAAGATGAAAAGCATGAAGCTGGATTTACCATTAAACATTACACAAAAAAATAAGTCCTTGCTCTATGATTTTGTGCATTGCTGAAAAACCATCCGTAGCGAAAGATATTGCCGAAATTCTGGGGGCAAAAAATCGGAAAGATGGTTTTTGGGAAGGCAATGGTTATTGGGTAAGCTGGACTTTCGGACACCTTTGTACATTAAAAGAACCTCATGATTACAACGAAAGATGGAAATATTGGCGCTTAGAAGATTTGCCTATTATTCCTCCGTCTTTTGGAATTAAAGTCGTTGATGATCCCGGAATTCAAAAACAATTCAGCTGCATTGAAC
The DNA here is from genome assembly GCA_947462695.1 of Flavobacteriales bacterium. GTDB lineage: Bacteria > Bacteroidota > Bacteroidia > Flavobacteriales_D > Crocinitomicaceae > M0103. The sequence goes on from CANHQC010000056.1 coordinate 8,280, forward strand.
GATTGGTTCAGGAATGTGAGATGGTCGTAAACTGTGGTGATGCCGGACAAGAGGGAGAATTGATTCAACGGTGGGTACTTTTAAAAGCAAAATGCAGCAAACCAACTAAACGCCTTTGGATATCGTCCTTGACAGAAGAAGCGATTAGAGATGGATTCAATCAATTAAAAGAAGCCAGTCAATACGATCGATTGTATGCAGCAGGATCTGCACGCGCGATTGGTGATTGGTTGTTGGGAATTAATGCTACTCGCGCATTTACAGCGAAATTTGGCAAAGGAAAAGCAACGCTATCGATAGGACGTGTTCAAACGCCGACGTTAGGAATGATCGTTCAGCGACAGAAAGAAATCAATGCCTTTACATCTGCCGAATATTGGGAATTGAAAACCACTTATCGAGATACTGAATTTAATTGTCAGATTGATCGGCTCACCAACGAAGAAAAAGCGAATAAAGGCCTTGAATACCTGAAGCAACACCCGTTTGAAGTGACTTCATTCGAACAAAAAGAGGGGAAAGAGGGAAATCCTCGCCTTTTTGACCTAACCGCTCTTCAAGTAGAAGCAAATAAAAAATTTGGTTTTTCCGCCGATGACACCTTGAAACTTGTACAGAGTTTATACGAAAAGAAAGTCGTGACCTACCCAAGGGTTGACACCACCTATCTTTCTGAGGATATCTATCCAAAGGTGGAGGGGATTTTGAAACGAATGGATCGGTACCAAGGTTTAATTGGGCCAATTGTAGAAAAGCCCATTCCCAAATTAAAAAGTGTCTTTGACGATAAAAAAGTAACTGATCACCATGCGATCATTCCCACTGGGGTGTCGATAAACGGAATTACGCCAGCGGAGAATCAAGTATATGACTTAATCGCGCGAAGGTTCATTGGTGTATTTTACCCGGAATGTAAAATCTCAACTACCACCGTTCTTGGTAAAGTTGGCCAACTTGAATTCAAAACAAGTGGTAAACAAATCCTGGAACCTGGATGGCGTGTTGTCTTTGAAGAGAAAGGAAAACGGGATCAACAATCGGAGGAGACTGAAGACCACTCAATAAATAAAGCTCAAGAAACAGAGGAAAAAGTCCTGCCAGAATTCAAAGAAGGAGAGTCAGGACCGCATAAACCATTCATTCATAAAGGGAAAACCTCTCCGCCAAAGTATTATACGGAAGCAACATTGCTCCGAGCCATGGAAACTGCAGGCAAACAAGTGGATGATGAAGAAATGCGTGACCTAATGAAAGACAATGGAATTGGGCGACCTTCCACACGTGCGAATATTATCGAAACATTGTACAGAAGAAAGTACATTGCCAAGCAGAAGAAAAACATTGTCGCGACTCAAACCGGAATGGATTTGATTGATACAATTGAAAATGAATTATTAAAAAGCCCTGAATTAACCGGTCAATGGGAACGTAAAATTCGCTTAATCGAAAAGGGTGAATAC
>CANHQC010000057.1 GCA_947462695.1 Flavobacteriales bacterium
ACGGTTATTCCTACGTTTTTCCATTGTGGTGTTTTGTAGGATGGAAGTTCCAAAAGCAAGAAGCCGCGGTCCTTTGAGCGAATAAGCCCTTTCATAATGGCCGCAACAACAAGTGCGGAAATCAATCCAAGTGAATATAATCCGAAGAGAACAAGTCCTTGGATGTTCAAAACACCTAAAACACGTTCATTGGGGATGACCAACGCAATGAGTAACGTATATACTGGAATGCGCGCACTGCAACTCATCAAAGGAGCTACCATGATGGTAATGATTCGCTCTTTCCAATCTGAAATGGTGCGTGTAGCCATAATTCCCGGTATGGCACAAGCCACACTCGAAAGCAAGGGAACAACACTTTTTCCGTTCAAACCAAGTGGACGCATCAGTCGATCCATAATGAAAACAACCCGCGCGAGGTAGCCACTTTCCTCTAACAAGGAGATAAAAAAGAACAGCAACGCAATTTGAGGGACAAATACCACCACTCCACCAATGCCCGGAATGATTCCTTGGCTAATCAAATCGGATAGAACACCTGACGGCAATTGATTACTAATCCATCCACTTAATTCAGTAAAAGATGCATCAATATAATCCATTGGTACGGATGCAAAGGCGAATATAAATTGGAAAATGACCAGTAATATGACCGCAAAAATCAAGTAGCCAAAAACGGGATGAACCAACCACCTATCAATACTGCCAGCTGATTTACGCTCAACAGGTTGAACGCGAACGATGATTGGCATAAGTTCGGTGATCTTTGCATAACGCGCCTCAGCCTCCTGCTCTTGATCTTTTAAATCCTCAATTGGTGCTAAATGATGTTCCGGTAAAAATGCACGCCAATTCTTCGAACCGAACGTAAAAAGGTCATTTAACGACTGAATCAACCTGTCTTTTCCTAAACCAACCCGCGCATTCATGGCTACAATCGACGCCCCAGGAAATGTGGCTTCTAATTGCTGTTGGTCGATCGAAATTCCCTTGCGCTGCGCAATATCTGTCATATTCAACACCAGTACACATGGAATGCTGAGATCGTATACTTGACTGAACAAAAACAAGTTGCGTTCCAGATTACTGGCATCCGCAACCACTACAACTGCATCAGGATAGTCAGGATTTGTCGAGTTGGAAAGTGTGTTGTAAACCACTTGTTCATCCGCTGATCGGGGATAAATACTGTAAGTCCCGGGTAAATCAACAACAGTATGACTTTCTCCAGCAATAGTTACCGTCCCAACTTTTTTATCTACAGTTACCCCCGGGAAATTACCCACGTGTTGACGCAAGCCGGTCAACAGATTAAATACGGAGCTTTTTCCTGTATTTGGATTTCCAACAAGGGCGATTTTCATGGAAACAAACTTAGGCAAAAATTGCCGTTTCCAAGGCCTCCTCTACTTGAATTAATGCCGCCTCGTCTAGTCGCAACGACAACACATATCCTTGCACATCGATCGCAATTGGATCACCCAATGGAGCTTTGAAAAGAATGGTGATTTCTTTCCCTTTAATTAATCCCATTTCCATGAGTTTTGGCTTGAGAAAACTTTCCTCAATAGATGAGATGGTCACTGCTTGACCCAATTGAATATTTGAAAGTGAACTACTCATGGTGCGAATTCAAGAGTACAAATTTAGTGCTTTGTCTCTGAGCCTCCACTACCGCATTTGTGGTATTTTTGCGTTCCATTTTTACCAAATTAGTTACGAAACTATTTTTTTCAACGAATGGATAATTCCAAACAGGACATTATTACTTAACTTAAATGGAAAACGATAAAAGATGAAAAAATGGTTGGTTAAGGACAATCCGAATCCCGATGAAGTGCAACACCTTCAAGATGTACTAAAAGTGGAAGAATTAATTGCGAAGTTGCTCGTGCAACGCGGAATTCAAACCTTTGATCAAGCTCAGTCATTTTTTAGACCACAATTGAATGATCTGATTGATCCTTTTCTACTCAAAAACATGCATTATGCCGTTGATCGCCTGAGTGATGCCATAGCAGGTAATCAACAGGTTCTTTTGTTTGGCGATTACGATGTGGATGGTACATCAGCCGTGGCGTTAATGTGGGACATTCTTCATCCATTTTTAGAAAAGTTAGACTATTACATTCCCGATCGCTATACCGAAGGGTATGGGCTCAGTCGAATTGGTGTCGATTTTGCTGTTGATCAAGGTATCGACCTCATTATCACACTCGATTGTGGTGTGCGTTCGGTTGAACTTATTGCCTATGGTCGTTCTAAAGGTGTTGATTTTATCGTCTGCGACCACCACCAACCTGGAGATGTTCTACCTGATGCGATTGTATTGAATCCAAAACAATCCGATTGTCCCTATCCATTTAAGGAGTTATCCGGCTGCGGAGTAGGTTGGAAGTTATTATCCGCATATTTTAAGTCAAAAGAGCTTAGTCCTGACCCATTGTATCGCCGGTTAGATTTAGTTGCCATAAGTATTGGTGCAGATATCGTTTCGGTATTGGGCGAGAACCGCATAATGGCTTTTCACGGATTGATGCAACTGAATGCTCAACCAGCGCCGGCTTTCAGAATACTATTGGAACGCGCAAAGAAATCGTTTCCTGTTACGCTAACAGATGTGGTATTTTCCATTGCACCGCGTATTAATGCAGCTGGACGAATCCGTAGCGGTCGACATGCCGTGCAATTGATGATTAGTAAGTCGGAGGATGAAATCAATGAGTTGGCTGATGCCATCGAGCAGGACAATGAGCAGCGAAAAACACTTGATCAACAGATTACGGCCGAGGCTATCGAACACATTGAGGCAAGTGAACAATTAAAAAATGGCCATTCCTTGGTCGTTTACAATGAAAACTGGCACAAAGGAGTGGTTGGAATTGTAGCTTCACGGTTGGTAGAGCACTACTTTAAACCGACCATAGTGTTGACGTTATCGAATGGCGTCATTACAGGTTCAGCACGAACAGTAAACAATTTTGATATTCACGAAGCCATTTCAGCCTGTGGAGAGCTTTTGCAACAATTTGGAGGTCATCAACACGCTGCCGGACTTTCACTATCCCCTGACAATCTAGGCAAGTTTCAAGAACGATTTGAGCAATTTGTGGAAGCGAATTTACATCCTAACGACCGAGTTCCAGAACAACAAATAGATGCCCGTCTTTCATTTGACAGGTTGTTTCATTCAAGTGAAAACCGCATGCAGATTCCTCGTTTCAAGCGAATATTAGATCAGTTTGAGCCTTTCGGACCAGGAAATATGAAGCCCGTTTTTCTGGCAGAGAATGTATTCAGTATGGAGAATAGGTTATTGAAAGAGGAACACCTTAAGATGCGCGTGACGCAACCCAATCATGACGTGGCGCTTGAAGCCATCGGATTTAATCTCGCTAAAAAACAAGATGAGGTAGCCAGTGGTATTCCTTTTCAATTGGCATTTACGTTGGAAAATAATTCATGGAAAAACAAGGAAACGTTGCAATTGAACGTGAAGGATATACGCTCGCTTTAAGTAGTTTTAGTACGTTTGTATTGTAACCATTACATTGAAGGCATGAAATTGCTTCTAATATTTTCCTTTTTTTGCTCATCGTATGTGTTTGCTCAAACAGGATACGATATTCAACCCGATCGACCAGGCTTAGGTGAATCCTCTCAAGTACTCAGAAAAGGGTATTTGCAAATAGAGTCAGGAGGCAACTATCAGTGGGATAAAATGGAAGGTATGTCAGTTGATGAACCACCAATTTATCAACGAGAAATATCTTTTAACTCCACTTTTTTACGTTTGGGGATTTCCGATTTTTGTGAATTGAGGTTTGCATGGAACATAGGCCAAGAGTTTACTTCTTTTAATTCAACTACTCCTTTTGTTGGTAACTCTTTGGTTGGATTATCCCCATTGTCTATTGGATTTAAAGCGAAAGTATTGAATGGTGAGGGATGGATTCCCAGTACCGCTTTACTCGGCATGATGGGGATTCCGAATTGGGCATCCAGTCATTTGATATCTTCATCGTTTTCTCCTTCCATTCTAGTTCCAATGGAATGGGACTTATCAGACCGCTGGTTGCTGACTATTAATAATGGGCTGTTCTGGGATGGAGAAGTAATTGAGCCGTCCTATTTCAACTCTTTAGGATTGGATTGGATGGCAACAGATAAAATTGGATTTTTTATTGAAGCGTATAGCAATTATGATAAATCCAATGAATTACAACCGGGATTTAACGGCGGAATGATTTGGCGCGTCAGGGAAAATCTACAACTCGATTTGTCTTCTGGAGTAGGTCTGACTAGGGAAATGCCCGATGGATTTATAAATGGGGGGATCTCTTACCGCTTGAATTTTAATAAAAAATAAAGGGTAAACATGCACGTTTACCCTTTCTGATCAATAACCCAGTAGTAGTGGTTGAATATTTTCGTAGTGACTAGTTACGGATATTCAATCCCCGGGTTTATCACTCAATTCGTCTGATGAGTAGTCAAATGTATTCTTTTCAATGTAAGAATTAAGAGGTGCTGCCCCCTCAAATTAGATCAATCGGTCGATAACCGACTTGTTTTCAAGCACCCACAGTAATAGACTATTGTTCCGCGCATCTAAATGGAGCTTCTTGCAAATCCGTGACCGGTAATTCTCAACAGATTTCGCAGAAACAAATAATAAATCTGCGATCTCCTTACTGGATCTTTTTTGACTAACCAACTTCAGTGTTTTTAATTCCGTTCGCGTCAAATTACTCAGCTGTTCCGCAACCTTCATCTGTTGAGGGGTGCTTTCTTCAGGCAATTGATGGTCTACTAATCCGCGACTTAAAAACGTTTTTCCGTCAAGAACTGCCGCTATCGCATCTACCAATTCTTCGCTCGTATTATCTTTAACTAAATACCCTTTTGCCCCATTGAAAAAAGCGAGTTTTTGCATTTCAATGTCTTTGTACATCGTCAAAATGATAATGCGTGTTGGACATCCCGAATCGGTTAATTCTTTGCAGATGTCTAAACCGGATTTGTGGGGCATTTCAATATCCACAATGAGTAAATCAGGCAGTTGTGACTGACAGGTTTGGACAACATGTTCACCATTTTCAAACTCTGAAATTTCCGCAGATGGAAAGGCAGAACGCAATAAATAGCTGAGCCCACTTCGTACGATCGGATGATCGTCTGCAATGAATAATGTCATGACTGCATAGGAATAATAAGTTCAACAATAAATCCTTTTCCTTTTTTGCCTTCAAATAGAAGCTCTCCACCGATACTCTCACACCGTTCACGTATGGTTTGAAGTCCAATGCCACTGTCAACGGGTTTGTTCTCTATAATACCTATTCCGTTATCCCTGTACTGAATCATTAAATTGGTTCCTTCATGCTTAATGCTAATTTTTAACGCGGTGGCATTTGCATGTTTAATCGTGTTGGTGATGCATTCTTGCATGATGCGTAAAAGCTGGGTAGCTGTTTGTAAGTTTAAGTCAGGCAACGATTCCTTAATTGTTAAACTGCATACCACACCTGTGCTTTCTTGGGTTCGTGACAAGAGGGAATCCAAAGAACGTTCTAATCCTAGTTTTGCCACGTAGGTAGGATGAAGAAGATGTGACAAATTACGCGTTTGTTCGATGACTTGACCAATCTCTTTATCTAGTCCTTCCAATTGAATTTCCTTCCCAGAGTTAAATAGGTTAATTTTCGATTTAATTACAGATAAAGACTGACCAATGTCGTCGTGCAAATCGCGCGAAATGCGGCTTCGTTCTTCATCAATCTGCTGAATCAACTGCTGTGTAAATTTTTTCTGTTGTTTTCGGGTCTGTTGTATGTGCCGAATATAATACGTTAATACACCTGCCAAAATGATCATGATAATCAACGCTGTCAACCATTTTAGCCGCGACTGTTTCAATTGATTGTCTTTTTTCAAAAATGCATTACGTTGGCGTTCGACCGCCAGATTGGACTCTGTTTTTTCTTTTCCAAACACAGCCAGTAAGCGCTGCAATTCGGCCGAATTCGAGGCATCTGATAAACTGTCCGAAATGGTATGGAAACGGTCATAATGCACATACGCTGTTTTGAAATCTCCAACGGCTTTATGATAAAGCGCTGATTCTTCGTAATAATATTTCCAGGCCTGAGGGTCATTGCGCTCCCGATTAATCGCATACACTTTCATTAATGCCTGTTCGGCCATTTCATGTTTTTCAGATAACCTTAATATTGAAGCATGAATCAATTCTGATATACTTAAAAATTCACGGTTGGCAATTGAGGTGAAAATTGATATGGCTGAATCAATGTACAATTTGGCATTTACCAAGTTTCCTACTCCTTTGTAGGAATCAGCTAAATTCAAAAATGCTGTTCCAATACCATTCGGAAAACCGTTCTTTTTTGCATAGGCTAAGGTTTTTTTATAGTAGTTCACTGACTCATTGTATTTTTTCAAATCTTTGGTCAATAACCCTAAATTGTTGTTAAAGTTAAACGCCAATCGGTGTTCGTTTTTTCCTTCGATGAGCTTAAGTCCTTCTTCGAACATATCCTCTGCTTGATTCAATTGCTTATTGTTTATGCAAACCAATCCTAAGTTATTAAGTAACATAGCTTGTCGATAGGCATCTTTCGTTTTTTTTGCATAATAAAGCCCTTTCAAGTAATAATTAAAGGCTTCATCATGCATGGCGCGAATGTCATAAATGGAACCCAATCCATTGTAGATTTCTGGAATGTTTTTGCTGTAGTTATTTTGTACAGCTATTTTTAACAACCGTTTGAAAGATTTTTCAGCTGCGTACAAATCCTTTTCACTCGCCAAAAAAGCCAGCCTTATTTCAGTGGAGTTATTGAGTTCACCCAATCCATATTGCTTGGCCATCTGCAAACTCTTGTTGAAGTATGAAATGGCCTTTTTATGGTGTGAAGAAAAGTAGTAGAAGCTACCGTAATATTGATAAATGAGCGCTTCCTCCTTCTTGCTTTTTAATTTACGCGCTATGCGAATAGCTTCAGCTCCTTTTTTAAACACAGTGGCTGAATCGTAATACGTGCTTTGACGAATCTCTTGTTTTAAACGGTCGAGTTTTTTGGATAAAGATTGCGCATTCAACCCGAAGGCAGAAAGCAAAATCCACAATATGTAGTATCGTTTAAGCACAAAAAAAGCCACTGGTCAGTGGCTTAAATGTAGCGAATTTTATTTTAAATCAGGCATCTCTCGCGTGAAGGCCGGAATACCCGTTACATCCATTCCTGTAATCAGTAAATGAATGTCGTGTGTTCCTTCATAGGTCACCACAGATTCAAGATTGGCCATGTGTCGCATAATGGAGTATTCACTCGTAATGCCCATGCCTCCATGAATTTGACGCGCTTCACGAGCAATGTTCAATGCGATCTCCACGTTGTTGCGTTTCGCCATCGATATTTGGGCAGAAGTTGCTTTGCCTTCGTTTCGAAGTTGGCCTAGTCGCAATGTCAATAACTGTGCTTTTGTAATTTCAGTAATCATTTCAGCCAGTTTTTTCTGAATCAACTGAAATCCGCCAATTGGAACACCGAATTGGGTACGTTCTTTCGAATAGCGCAAGGCCTGATCGTAACAATCCATCGCCGCGCCAATCGCTCCCCAAGCAATACCGAAACGAGCCGAATCCAAGCAACTCAAAGGCGCTCCTAATCCTGATCGACCAGGTAGAATATTCGTTTTTGGAACTTTAACATCAACAAAAATCAATTCTCCAGTTGAAGAGGCACGAAGGGATAATTTTCCATGCATTTCAGGCGTACTAAAACCTTCCATTCCCCTTTCGACAATAAGTCCGTAAATTCTTCCAGTTTCGTCTTTTGCCCATACAACAGCAATATCAGCAAATGGCGCATTTGAAATCCACATTTTAGCACCATTCAAAATGACGTGATCTCCTGCATCTTTAAAATTGGAAATCATTCCTCCAGGATTTGATCCGTGATCAGGTTCTGTTAAACCGAAACACCCCATCATTTCACCAGTCGCTAACTTCGGAAGGTATTTTTGCTTTTGTTCTTCTGATCCATATTTCCAAATTGGATACATCACCAATGAAGATTGTACTGAAGCCGTCGAACGCAAACCGGAGTCACAACGCTCCAACTCTTGCATAATTAATCCATATGAAATCTGATCTAGTCCCGGACCACCGTATTCCTCAGGAATGTACGGTCCAAACGCACCGATTTCACCTAATCCTTTTATTATATGATTTGGAAAAGTGGCTTTTTCGTAATGCTCATCAATTATAGGAGACACTTCCTTTTTAACCCATGCTCGAGCAGCATCTCGTACTAATTTATGTTCATCAGTAAGTAAATCATCCATGTTGTAATAGTCAGGATGTACGAATAAATCAGTTCTCATATTGTCAATTTTAAGTGCAAATTTAATGATATTTTATTCCAAGTTATTGTTTGTATCTCCTTCGTTGTAACTTTGTTCTAATTATATGATTCCATTAATTCAGTTCTTTGTTGATTCAACTGTGCAAGAAGTGCCAGACCAGTTGTTGCTTCGACCATATACCCAGACAACTCTGCTGTTAGCGCTTGGGTTTATTGGACTGATGTTCATTGGGTTATCTCGAATGTGGAACCTAAATTCAGTTTCAACAATATTCCGTGTTTTTTTTAATTCTGAATCAATAGAACAAGCCCAAAAAGAAAATATACGCTTTACCTCGATTAGCTTTATTATGCTTTTGGCAAACTATGTTGTTTCAGCAGGACTGATTTGTTGGTTATGGCTTACCTTTTTCCATATTGAAGATAGAGATAGGTTGTGGTTGATTGCATTTGCCTTACCTATCCTTTTGGCTGCTTTCGAAATTTTAGGAATTTGGTGCATTGGATTGATATCCGGAGAGCAAAAACGAATATATCCCGTTATCCCCAATTCCCTCGTGGTATACGCATTAGGAGGTGTTTTATTGCTTGTATTTGCATTTGTTTGGATACTGAATCCCACATGGAATTTGCCTATTTCTTATGTCCTTAGTTTCCAAATAGGGGTGTTTTACTTGATTCGTATAGTGAAGAATAGTGCGATCGTTTTGAAAAATGGAGTGCCATGGTATTATTTAATTTTGTATTTTTGCACGCTGGAAATTCTACCATTGGTGGTTGTTTATTACTATGCATTGAGGAATTTTTGACAGTGATTTGAGTGTTGATTTAATTTATTTAGAAGTTGGCAATTAAAACTATACTTGTATCTCAACCGAAACCAGAAGGAGATAAATCACCTTATTTCGATCTGGCTGAAAAATATAAGTTGAAGATCGATTTTCGTCCATTTATTCATGTTCAAGGCATTGATGCTCAAGAATTTCGGTCTCAAAAGGTCAATATTCCCGATCATTCTGCAATTATCCTTACATCAAAGACGGCGATCGACCATTTCTTTCGAATTTGTGAAGAAACACGCTTTGAAGTGCCAGATACGATGAAGTACTTTTGTATCTCAGAAGCGGTTGCGCTATACCTTCAAAAGTATGTCACGTACAGAAAACGAAAAATATTCTTTGGTAAACAGGCAATAGAGGATTTGGTAGAAGTGATGAAAAAACACAAATCCGAAAAATTCTTGTTGCCGTGTACTGATATTTTACGAGATAAAATTCCGATTACGCTTGAAGAACACAAG
>CANHQC010000058.1 GCA_947462695.1 Flavobacteriales bacterium
GATCAAGCATTTCAATCTGTTAAAACATACATTTCAGATGCGATCAACGAACTTTCGAAAATTGATCCGGATAAACGAATTAACGAGCGCATTGAAAAGTTCAACAAAATGGGTGTTTGGAAATAACTCCATTTGAGGTGCTATTATATTACCCGCATCGATAACAAGTTTTCCATTTTCTCGAAAGATGAAATAATCGAAATATGAAGAAAAATAGACGGTAGTGCTTTTAACTACCGTTTTTAGCTAAATTTGATCACTATATCCAATAAATACGACGCTATATTATGTCAAAAATTTACTTCCTTTTGGCCCTGATATTCACTGCAGGGTTTGCCATGGCTCAAGTTTCCCAGCAAGTAACTGGAACAATGGTTGACCAAAAAACAGATGAACCAATCGAAGAACTTGAAATCGCACTTCGTAACGTTCAAACCAAGGAAGAATTCCGTGTGGAAACGAACGATGACGGGGTCTTTAATTTCAAAAAAATTCCGCTTGGAACGTACGAATTTCACGTAACGGATAGAGATTACATGGATAACCCATTCAAAGTGGAAATCAATGAAGACCATTTGAAAAACTTTACGTTTGGAACGCCTATTACAGCGGCTTTAAAAGTCTCTTGGTTATTCAATTGGGGTGACCGAACCATCAAAACAGCAAGTGGAAAAACAGTTGTTCTAGAACATTATTGGTCACATTTAGTAGGGAAAATTGTGTTGACAATCTATGGACTTTGTTTGTTATTGGTTTTCTTTTATAGTGTGTTGCAATTATCGCTATCTATAGCCTACGTGCGCAATCGTAAAAAGAAACCAGCGAATAAACCAACCTACAACCCCGAAACAACTCCAAAAGTAACGGTGCAATTGCCGATGTATAATGAATTGTATGTAGCAGAGCGAATAATCGAAACAATTGCAGCGTTTGATTATCCCGCTGACAAACTACAGATTCAAGTATTGGATGACTCAACTGATGAAACAAAAGACGTCATTGCGAATAAAGTAGCCGAACTTGCCGCCAAAGGAGTAAACATTCAACATATCCATCGGGTAGATCGCACTGGATACAAAGCAGGAGCGCTAGATGCTGCAATGGATCGCGTGGAAAGTGAGTTCATTGCCATTTTTGATGCGGATTTCATCCCAGATCCTGACTTTTTGCAAAAAACAATGCCGTATTTCCAAGAAGAGCATGTCGGTGTGGTACAAACACGTTGGGGACACATCAATAAAAACTATTCTATCCTAACCGAGCTTCAAGCGTTTGGTTTAAATGGACATTTTGCCATCGAACAAGGAGGAAGAAATGCAGCAGGACACTTCATCAACTTTAATGGTACGGGTGGTATTTGGAGAAAAAAATGCATTGAAGATGCTGGCGGATGGGAACATGACACGTTAACAGAAGACCTCGACTTGAGCTACCGTGCACAAATTAAAGGATGGAAATTCCAATACCTTGAGGACGTTATTGCGCCAGCAGAACTTCCGATTACTATGTCTGCACTTAAAGGTCAACAGCACCGATGGATGAAAGGTGGAGCAGAATGTTTCATTAAAATGTGGAAACGCTTACTTACCGCTAAGGATGTTAAATTCATGGATCGTGTGCATGGACTTTCGCATTTGTTTAATTCCAGCGTTTTCTTATTTATTTTAATTGTTTCGCTATTGAGTTTGGTTGTGTTGCATGTGAAAGACAGCTTTAGTGACCTGAACTACATCTTGCAATACATGGGTGTATTCATTATCAGTACCATTTTCTTGATGTATTACTACTGGAATGCCTATCGAGATAAAACGGAAAATAAATCAAAATCGTTCGTTAGTTTTATTGGTCGATTTTTTCAGTTCTTGGTCGTATCTATGGGGCTTTCATTAAGCAATACGGTAGCTGTTATTGAAGGTTATTTGGGAATTAAAAGTTCATTTGTTAGAACACCTAAATTCAACGTTTCCAAGAAAAATGAATTTAAGGGAAATAAATACGATAAAAAGAGCCTTTCCATTATCAATATACTTGAAGGAATTTTAATGGTAACTTTTGGATTTACAGCCGTGAATCGCGCAATTTATGGTGATTTAGGAATGATGCCTTTCCACCTGATGTTATCGATTGGATACGGTGTTATTTTCTTTTCAACCTTGAAGGAAGTTCGAGAATCTAACGCGTAAAGTAAAAATAAGCTTAACGACTTTCTCTTTTTGGTACAGGATCGTAACCTGAACCTCCTCTCGGATGGCAGCTTGAAATGCGCTTTATCCCTAACCAAGTACCTTTAATTGGTCCCCAAATTCTCACGGCCTCAATCATGTATGTCGAACAAGTTGGGTGGTAACGACAAGTTGCAGGAAAAATAGGTGAAATGAGTAATTGATAGATTCTCACGGGAAGGATTATCAACCAATTAAAAAAAAACAGCACCTTTCGCATACCCAAATGTACCCATTTTAACAGTGAATGACTTATAAAAAACAGGCATCAAATTGACTCAGTTTTTAAAAGATTAGTTAAATTCAACGTATATCCCCAAATCATGCGTCTATTCTCCATCTTCACGTGTACTCTTTTAACATTCATCACTTTCGCTCAACCATCAGCATGGACTGATGAAATGATCGAAATTCATGAGGACGAGGATATACATACGTTTATACATGGTGAACAACTCTACATTCAAGATTGGCACAAACTTGCACAGCCGCTTTTTTGGAAGAAAATAATGCGTTTATCTCCAGACTCTGTACTTATCAATATTGCAGCGGACAGAACAGTCCTCTCAAAAATGAGTTACGCAGATTGGCACCGGCAAACAGAAGCTCAAAAAGCAGCAACGAAAGAGAGTCTTCGACTAATTAATGGTCTAAGTCCAACAACACAAATCAACGTGACGACCGGAAAAAGTGATTTTTATCGGTTTGAGGAGGTGTATGAAAGTTTATCGGCCGGAGTGCGAGCATTTGAGAAATATGGTGTTGATCCATGGTACGCGCAATCAATCCTGCTCATTGAAAGTCCGGGTCAACTCAAAAAATCAAGTGTTGGTGCATATGGTCCTTTTCAGTTAATGCCCTCAGTTGCCAAAGCACAGGGTTTAACAGTCAATTCGACCATTGATGAACGCGCAGATTTTGATCGTTCTGCCTATGCTGCAGCAAGACTTTTAAAGCGTTCCTGTATTCCTTCTGCGCGCAGAATTGCACAAGAGAACGGTTTAATTTTTAACGAAAATGAGTTGTGGTTTCGGTTATTGGTTTTGCATGTATACCATGCCGGAGCAATGAATGTTGCTGCGGCTGTAAAAAAAATAAACCCTACCGAAGGAGGAAAACTACTTATTGCTCAGTTGTGGCAAACCACTGCTGCCGGATTTGGGAATAACTCTCAAAATTACTCACAACTTGCACTTGCAGCACATCTAATTTTGCATGAAATGATCCACAACAGGTGTGATGAACTCTATTGGTGCTCAGCAAATTTCTAATCTGGTAGAAATTTTATTGAAAGTGAGTTAACACAATGTCGGGTATTTTTAGAAGTGAAACGTTCTCCAAAAAACACATGACCAAGATGACCATCGCAATTCGAACAAACAATTTCTGTTCGTCTGCCATCGGCATCTAAGATTTGTTTAACATTTCGATCAACCTGATCATCAAATGAGGGCCAGCCACAACCGGAATCAAATTTATCCGAAGATCGATAAAGTGGTGACTCACATCGTTTACAGATAAATAAACCAGCAATTTTCACATTATTATACTCACCAGTAAATGGTAATTCTGTGCCTTTATTTACAATAATCCGCGACTCTTCAGGAGTCAACGCATTCCATTCTTCTTTTGATTTCATATGATTAAAAACATCAGAAAAACAAGAAAGTTCAGTGACTTATTGAACAAATCCTCACTCTATCCTCTTCCTATGATTACCTTTGTATATGCACATGATTGAACCGTTTTATGGGTGGCGAAATTATTACATCGCGAGTGAAGATCCACTTTCACCATTTGCTGATCGGCAGTACAGTGAATTTCAATTTGAGCATACCGTTTACAACTATTACATTCATCCGCAATGGGATACAATTGGATCGCCCACGCTTTTCATTAAAATACTTTTTACCGAGTATGACGATGGGTATGCAATTATCGAACTGATCGGCGAATGGAATGACGCTATTGAAAACGACATCATGACGTTAAAACGTGATATCATTGAACCCCTGATTGAGGAAGGAATTAATAAATTTATCCTAATTGGTGAGAATGTATTAAACTTTCATTACTCCGACGATTGTTATTACGAAGAATGGTTTGATGATGTTGAGGATGGTTGGATTGCGATGGTCAATTTTCACGATCATGTTATCGCCGAATTTGAACGTATACACATTGATCATTACTTTGTTATGGGTGGCGAATTAGAAGATATAGAGTGGCGCACCTATCAACCGTTTCAATTTTTTAAGCGGGTAAACGATTTAGTTACTAAACGACTCGAATGAAAAGAGCCGCCTCAATTGGGCAGCTCTTCAATACTGAATTTTAATATTCTTTTAGCGAACTATTATCCGAGCTGACATCGGTTTATTCCCTACAAAACAATTTACAAAGTAAACACCTTCTTTGATGTATTCAGGAAGAACAACGAATTCTTTCGTAGTGCCTTCATTTACAGTACCCAATTGATGTACGAATACAGAACGTCCATTTATATCTACCAAATTCAATGCTAACTCACCTGAGTTAAGTGAATTGAAACTGATCATCAACTGCCTGTTTAATGGATTATACCCCGCTACAAAGTTCAATTCTTTTTTTGAATCCTCAACTAATCCGGCAGTAGACCCAATAACATGTTGTGAAAGGTAAATCTGGTCCCCACTGTTTTGTCCATTGTTATTTGCTTTGTTAGTCGCAACGTAGAACGTTACCGGTCCCACATCGGTTGACGGAGCAGTCCATGTCCAACCCCAAAGCGCAGTAGTACTTGAATTACTTGTAGATGTGTGATTCGCGTACTTCTTAGCCGTTCCATTAACCGTTGTATTCAATCCAGCGGTAAAATTACCTGCCATAGCATCAGAACCATCTAGTGCCGTTGCTTGAAAACCTTTCTTTGCCGGATTGGAGGCCATAGCCAATGCCACAGTGTAGGTTTGACCAGGCACATAGGAAGTTACAGGTGTAGCGCCATTCAATACAGTTAATATGTTCTCAGTTGCTCCGTTCAATGTTGAACCACCATGACAAGCAGTGCAATTTTGTTCTCCAGGAGCACCAGTTTTTCCAGGGGCAACACCACCACTGTTTTTATGGATATTTGTTCCAATATATGTAGCGAGGGTCGAGTGTGTTGATTGCTGCATAGATAATGCACCTACTAGAAGTACACCAGATAGAATCAATAAATAGTTTTTAGTCATAGTTTAGAATTTAACGTTTAAAATTAATTATTTAGCTTTCCTTGTTGAATCCAACAATTGAATTGTTCGATAAGTGAGTCATTTAATTGAGGGCCGTTCAAAGGCATAAGTTGTGTATTTCCTTTGATTGAATTTAAAATTGCAGTCGCATTTGCTGAGATATCTGAGTGATTCGTTAAAATCGGCGCCTGACTTTGGTGACACGAGATACAATACGTATCCATCATTGGCTGAATCTTGCTCGCAAAAGAAATATCCTGGTCACAATTGATGACTTCCGGTGCTTTATCTTTCTTGCAACCGAAAAGTACGATTGAACATAAAATCAATAAACTATGTACTGTTCTCATATTGAATAAAATGATTGGATTGAATACCACGTAAGCATTGGAATAAAGGCGAGAGGCATCAAAAATCCTTTAAAAAAATCGACCATTAGTTGGGCATCTTCTGTTGAAAACACTGGATCATTCATCAATAAAATAGAAAAAACGAGTACTATCGACATAAGTATCAAAAAACCAGAGAAAATAAACGATTTCCACTTTTCACTCATCTTTTTCCCAATTTTTTCTGTAAAAACGAAATGAACCAAAGATATACCAATAGACAATAACATGTAATAGGCTAGTAAGTTCAAAAACCAACCCGACCAACCTTTTCCATCTGAGAAATCTACAATCTTATTAAAATAAAAAAGGATGTAAAGTGAAGCGATTAAGCTCGCTAGTGAACCAATAAGTACTCCCTTAACGATTACACTATTTAATGTATTCATCATTTTTTTAGCACAGGTATTGAATAAGAAACATTCATGATGTTTGGGACAGCATCTGAAGGTTTACCCACTTTATAATCCATTCGATTAACAGGAAACGACCCGGAAAAAACCAATCCTGTTGATGACTTTACGACTTTCAGTGGTACTTTTTTATCCTTAGTTACACCTTTCATCGATAATTTCCCGAACACTATGAAATCATTTCCTTCTTTTTCAATTTTCGTGGAGACAAACTCTATCGCTGGGTATTTAGCAGCATTAAACCATTCAGCTGTTTGCGCTTTTTTATCTTTCATTCCATTACCTGTTTTAATCGAGGAAACAGGAAAATTGAGGTCAAATTTGGAATTTTGCAAATCATTCTCATCAAATGAAATTGAACCTTTCACACTAAATTCACCCGTAGGATCTTTACTTTTAAATGCAATTGTATACCCTTCTTTAATTTTGTAATCTTGAGAATTGTACACTACTGTCGAAGAAGACAATACGATGGTTATACCAACTAAAAGAATCACTAAATTTTTCATGACTTTCATTTTTTATCGTTCAAATTTTCGACCTATGCAAAAACCTAACCTAAATTGTCCCTTTAACCAATCTTCATAAGTATATGGAATAAATTGTGTTTCACCGAATCCTTTAGAATTGGTAACATAGATGGTAAAATTATGTCCAAAAGTAATCCACTCAAAAGCTATTCCGAGTGCATTTGTGTTTGTTGATCGTATAGCATCATCATGTATTGGTTGGTAATATTCTAGCATGATCGCAAAAGTTGACGTAATCGCACACCTCAAAGCGCCGCCAACAGCAAAAAGTGTATTGACATCATCAGCAGGCACATAATTGCGGTGTACAACCGTTGGAATAAGCGACAGACTCAATCGCTCTCCAAATTTACGGGCAATATTTAACTGCGCAGCATAGGCAAAACGGTGTTGCCATTCTGGAAAATGTGACACCTCCGCTATATCCTCACTGGCTTTCATGTATGAATATGTTGACATAGCTAATGCAGAAAGAGAAATCGGCATGCCTTTTTTCTTTTGGTGAAGAATACGGTATTTTGCAAAACCATCAATTAATGATCGATAGGGTGTTCCTGTTCCTTTGCTTCTACCCATACCTACCATTAATTTATCGGTAATTCCATATTCAAGTGCCAATCGTATATCTGATGAATTATCCAGACCAAACATATTTTGAACCCCACCAGCATCTCCCGCAATATCACCGAAACGATGTTCAACCCTAAATTCGAGTACTCCTTTCCTTAAGTTTTCAACAGAATGACCATTAATGATTCTTGTTGACTGAAAAGTTTCCATGACAAGATTTGTGTCCTCTTCAATTTCAGTGTTTATTTCAGCATCCTCCTGAGCAAAGCCAGGTAAAAAACGAACTAAAAGAGCAAGAATCAAAATGAATTTGAAGTGTTTATTTGCACATGTATTGTTTCGACTAATTATCATCTTTTTGATTGGAATTTACAGCTAAAAATACGAATAAGATACGAGTGTTATTTCAATTAGAACAGATTAGATAGACATTTCATTGAAAAGACGTAGATTTAATATTGAAAGTTGTATGGTCTATCGAATAGGATAATAATACCAACGAAAAATGGAAAAAGACGAAATACGCGCTTTATACATACAAAAAAGAAAAGCACTCACGGAAGCGGAAATAAATGAGCTTTCGGAAGGAATTCGAAAATTGGTTCATACATCTATAGATCTTAATGGTAAAAGCTGTAGTATATTTCTTCCTATAAAAAAACAGAATGAGGTAAACACTTTCTTCATCATTGAAGACAAAGGTTTTAGTAATACATGTTTTGCTGTTTCTAAAAGTGATTTTTTATCAGGAGAACTTAAGCATTTCATTTATGAAGATGTAAATCAATTGCTGGAAAATGAATTTGGCATCCCTGAACCGACGTATGGTGAAGCCATCTATGCTACTCAATTCGATGTTGTATTTGTGCCTTTATTAGCAATCGATCACTTTGGGCACAGGGTTGGTTACGGAAAAGGATTTTATGATCGTTTTCTTTCAACCTGTAGAACAGATTGTGAATTCATAGGCTTAACTTTTTTTGATGAATTTGTTGAAATTGATAACCTATCGAAATACGATATTCCTTTACACAAATGTATTACCCCAAAGAGAATTCTGTCATTTGAGAAATAATCACCAAGGGAAATATCATTTATTAGCCATTTTTCTTATTCCATTGAATTTGGTTATCGTTTTTTTAACAGAGAGTATCATATATGCACTTATATCTATTCTTATCTCAATTCTTTTCATCTATTTTGTATTTAAAGATAAGTAAGTTACATTGCGAAATGATGCATAAATTACCATTCATATATTTTGTAAGTTGTTGGTATTTAACTTCTTCTGTATTTTTCAATGTGTATTTGGTTGAAACTGGATTTGGGGTTCGTATTTCATTTCAAGCCGATGGAGAGATACTAACTTATATGGCGTATCAAAAAACTTCTAACCAAAATGTGAATAAACGCATAATTACGAAAGATCAATTTATAAAATATGCATCAGGTTATTGGCCTAATCCCTTCAATAGGTTGAGAACTAACTTATTCGAAAAGTATAGCATACCCTGCGGATGTTTTAAAGATAGCCTATTTAAAACTGAATCTCTTAACTGCGATGCACTTGATTCATTATGGAAAATTCGATTCTCCAGTTATCCATTTCAGGGATTTTCAGACGAAGGATGGAGCCAAAATTTTTATCGACCTTCAGATAAACAATTAGCTTTTCTTCGAGATAGATATCAAATAAAAAGTCTTGATAGCGATTTTTTCATTGATACTAATCTTTGGCAACTCTTGAAAGATGTGCAAGACGAAGAATGGATTCTAAATTATCGATCAATTTGGTAATACCATTCCTTTCGACCTGAAATTAATCAAGCATGAAATTATGCCTGATTACAATCTGATGACATTCTTTAAAAATGTATCATTTCCGAAAGGAGGTTTTATAAAAGTGGCATTCTAGTCTACTCTTAGACAGAGTCATACTGTCGCATCCGCGGCGGCGGACAGTACTGGCCTTTTGAGGATGAGGAATTAGTACAAAAAAAAACGTCCAATCATTTCTGAAAGGACGTTTTTATAAAAGCGGCGTCGACTTACTCTCCCACCCTCAAAAGGGCAGTACCATCAGCGCTAGTGGGCTTAACTTCTCTGTTCGGAATGGGAAGA
>CANHQC010000059.1 GCA_947462695.1 Flavobacteriales bacterium
TCATTTTCTGTGGCAATCACTTCAACCTCAACGGGGATGAACCGACGTAAACCATTTTCACCTTTTGCGCCTTTGAAGACGACCTGTTTTCCATTTAATTCAACAATGGCCTCTGACGGTACGCACATTAACTTCTTTCCATCTGCTTGTATGGTAGCTTTGAAATATGCTCCGGGTGTGATCAATGTACTTTCCTTTTGAAAATGACAATGTACGTTGATCGTCCTGTCTTTGCCGATTTCTTTGCCGATCAAAAAAATGGTTGACGCTACAGGTTGATTCTGACCGGGGAATTGCAATTTGACTTCTTGTCCAATTTTCAACCATTGTAAGTCCTTTTCAAATACAGTAACCTCAGCATGGGCATGTTGCAAATCGATGATTTCAAGTAAATGATCTTCTGGATTCATAAATGCACCCACATCAACACCAATTTTTGTTACTGCTCCATTGAATGGTGATTTAATTGCAATTTGACGCTGTATCGTACCTTTATTTAGCAGCGCCATATTGATCCCGGCCATTTCTAACTTTGTTTGTAATCCGCTTTTTTTCGCTCGGGCAACTTCAAGTTGAGCTTTAGCTGATTGGAAAGCCTTCAACGTACCGGCTTCTTTTTCCGATAACAATTGTTGACGTTCTTTTTCTGCTAGAAGAAATTCAAGGTTTGCAATTACTTCAAGGTATTCTTGCTGTAAAGTAATTAACTCGGGGTTTTCAATTCTTAAGAGTGTTTGACCTTTCCTTACTATCATTCCATCTAATACCTCAAGAGATCGGACATAACCACCAAAAGGAACAGAAATAATTGTTTTATTTTGTGGAGGAACTTCTACCGTACCTGTAGCAAGAATAGTATTTCCGACGACACGTTCTTCAGGCATCTCTTCACGAATCCCTGCATTTTTAAGTTGATTTGAATTGTACTCTACAATAGTTGTGTGAACCGATTGCTCATTGTTCACTTTCGGCTCATTTGAGCATGAAGCCAAGATTAAAAGGATTCCCAGTAAATTTATAAGTGTTTTCATATTATTTTGTTTTAGCAAACCAATTCAATTGAAATGTTGTTTGATTAGCCTTCATAATTGTTTCTAAATAAGCTATTTGTGCGTCATAAACAACCTGCTTCACCTGCAAAAATTCGAGCATGGATACCTCGCCACTTTCCAGTTGAATAGTGGATTGAAGTTCCATTTGAAGCACCTGTGGAAGCACTTCTTTCTGATACAATTCAACATTCTCTCTAGCTCCAATATAGTCGTTTAATGTCCGGATGTATAAGGTGTTCAATGCAGAGGAAGCGTATTTCTCTTCTAAGGATAATCGCTCTTGACCAATTGAAATAGCCTTTAATTTATTTGTTGTAGAACCAAAAAACAATGGAATTGTAACTCCCAGCTGTATGGCTTGAAAGCGATCAGTCGGTTCTTTAATTACGTCTGTTAATCCATCCACAGAATGCACTCCAACTAACGTTTGGTTGACATACCCGAGTTTAACATCTGGCATCAACCGGGATTTTTCAAGCTTTTTCTCTTGTTCATTTATCGAACGTTCTACTTGGTATTTTCGCAACTCGGGATGCTGGCGAAGTTGAGTCGAATCGAACGTCAAAGGTTTTAAAGGAATATAGTCTTCCGAAGAAGCAGAAATGGCTACAGTACTTCCGACAAGCTGCGATAGTTGCGATTCGAGTCCTTGAATATCCCTCTTTGTTTGAGCCAATTGCCGCTTGGTTTCTTGAACTTTTGTCTGAACCAACAATACTTCCAACTTCGTCACCTCGTTGACCTCTTTTTTTGTCAACATGAGTTTTTCAAGCGCCTTTAAAAGAGAATCTTGCTTTTGCAACTCCAGTTGTTTTGCCAAATTGAACCGGATTTCATCGTGAACTTTTGAAATAGCTAATTCAAGGTCTAACCACATCAAATCGGCTTGATTCATTGCGGCTTCAGCTCTTCGTTCACCTAAGTCCCGTTCATTTTTAAATACAGTAGGAAAGGGTATAGATTGTGAAATCGTAAAATTGTTGTCCCTATTATAATATGAATTGTACTGACCTATCATAAAGTTGACATCCGTTTTGGGTATCACCACATTACTTCTTCCTAACCAACGTTCCTCCTCGGCTTGTAGTCGAATGGATTGATAGGACATATTACTGACTTCAGCCAATTTAAGGCATTCGTCAAGTGGTAATTGTTGTTGACTCAGCGCATTATTTGATAAAAGAAACGTGCCGATCAGAACAATCATTGCGGGATATTTCTTTCGTTTGTGCATTGGACGTTGAAAAATGGTGTAGAGAATTGGTAATACAAAAAGTGTAAGAACTGTAGCAGAAACCAAACCACCTATAACAACTGTTGCCAAAGGTTTTTGAACTTCAGCTCCACTACCTGAAGAAATCGCCATAGGAAGAAATCCTAAAGAAGCTACCGCAGCGGTTAATAAAACTGGTCGGAGTCTAACACTTGTACCCATTTTTACAATTCGAAATTGATTGACATAACCCATTTTCCTCAACGCATTGAACTCTGCAATTAGGACGATTCCATTCAATACAGCGATTCCGAATAACGCAATAAACCCTACTCCTGCAGAAATGGAGAATGGCATTCCTCTCATCCACAAAGCAAGAATTCCACCTATTGTTGCCAAAGGAATTGCCGTGAAAATGAGGATGGCTTGCTTCATTGATCGAAAGGTTAGGTAGAGTAAAAAGAAAATGAGTAGTAAGGATACTGGAACAGCAATTAACAGTCGATCACGTGCATTCTCTAAATTTTTAAAGGTTCCTCCATATGTAGGATAATACCCGGGATCAAATTGAATTTCACGATCGATAGTTTGCTGAAGTTCTTTTACTATACTTGCGACATCTCTTCCCCTTACATTAAATCCTACAATAATTCTACGTTTTGCATCATCGCGTTGAATTTGATTCGGTCCTTTTGTAAATTCCACCGTTGCCAGTTGACTTAAAGGGACTTGAATTCCAGATGGAGCCGTTATTGTTATTGACTCTAAATCTTCTTTACTTGTTCGTTGACTTTCTTCAAGCTTAACGACCAAATCAAATCTTTTTTCGCCTTCAAACACAAGTCCGGTAGCCTGTCCCGCAAAACTTATATTAATGGCTCTATTTACGTCTTCGATTGGAATATTGTATTTAGCCAAGGCATCTCGATCATACGAAACAATAAGCTGAGGTAAACCTGTCATTTCCTCGACGTATACATCTTGAACTCCTTGAATTTTACCAGCCAAACGTCCGATACGATCAGCATATGTGTTCAATTGAGCTAAGTCTTCACCATAAATCTTCACCACCACATCTTGTTTGGCACCAGTCATTAATTCATTGAAGCGCATTTGTATCGGCTGTTGGAATCCGAATGATACACCGGGAACAGTTGACTCTAACATTTTTTGCATCGTATCTGCTAGTTCCTCTTTTGACTGTGCCGTCACCCATTCATCTTTGTCCTTCAAAATAACCATTAAGTCGCATGCTTCCATTGGCATTGGATCAGTTGGTATTTCTGCAGTTCCAATTTTACCAACTACAGATTTAACCTCCGGGAAATTTTTCAGTAATACGTCAGAAGCTTTAGTTGTTGTTTCGATTGTTTTTGTCAAACTTGTCCCAGTCAGCAACCGTGTTTCTACTGCGAAATCTCCTTCATCTAACGTGGGAATGAACTCAGCCCCTAACCGATTAAATACAACCAACGCAAGAACAAATAGTCCAACGACTCCTATTATTACCCGTCGCTGATTTCTTAAAAACAAATTGAGTAATGGCATGTAAGCCTTTCTTAGCGTATTCATCAATCGATCACTGAAGTTTTCTTTATGAGCGATGTTTTTACTCAGAAAAACAGACGCCATCATTGGCACATAAGTTAATGATAAGATGAGGGCGCCTAGAATTGCAAACATCACGGTTTGTGCCATTGGCTTGAACATTTTACCTTCAATTCCGACAAGCGCTAGTAGCGGTAGATATACGACCAAGATAATTAGCTGACCAAAAACGGCACTTTTACTAAATTTCGAAGCCGATTTAAACACCGAATCATCCATTTCCTTAGAGGTCAGGACATTCTTTTTACTTAAATAGAGCTGATGAATAGTAGATTCTACAATAATAACAGCCCCATCTATGATCAATCCAAAATCCAACGCACCTAAACTCATTAAATTTCCTGAAACTCCGAATACGTTCATCAACGAAATCGCAAAGAGCATTGCAAGCGGAATGATTGAAGCGACAAGGAGACCAGCACGGAAATTACCAAGGAAAAGAACTAATATACTTACCACGATTATGGCACCTTCTAAAAGATTTTTTGATACCGTAGAAATGGCATTATTCACTAGTTTAGTACGATCGAGGTAAACCTCTACTTCCACCCCCTCCGGTAAATTTGATTTGATTTGATCCATGCGTTCCTTCACGCGATCTATTACCTCAGAAGAATTTGCTCCTTTTAACATTAAAACAATTCCACCAACCACTTCCCCATTGGTATTATGGGTTAAGGCACCATAACGCACGGCTGAACCTAATCTAACAGATGCCACATCTTTGACTTGAACGGGCTGACCGTTTTCAGTCTGTTTCAACGTAATCTTTTTTAGATCCTCCATCGAAGTGATGAGTCCTTCGGTTCGGATGTATGTGGTTGTCGAGTGTCTTTCGATGTATGCACCTCCAGTATTTTTGTTGTTTCTCTCAACTGCTTGAAATACATCATTTACTGTCAAACCAAAACCCTGTAGTCGACCCAAATCAACTGCGATCTCGTATTGTTTTAAATGACCGCCAAAACCACTTACATCAGCCACTCCGGGAATTCCGAGAAGCTGTCTTCTCACAATCCAATCTTGAATTGTTCTTAATTCACGCGTATCATACTGCTTTTCAAACCCTTTCTTTGCTTTTATAATGTACTGATATATTTCACCTAAACCAGTACTTAAAGGAGCCATTGAGGGAGTACCGAAACCTGCTGGAATCTGGTTTTTAGCTTCACTGAGTCGCTCAGAAATTTGTTGCCTAGCCCAATAAATATCCACATCATCCTCAAAGACTACTGTAACTACACTTAGTCCGAATCGACTAAAGGAACGAATTTCCTCTATCCCAGGAATAGTTGCCATGGTTTGTTCCACGGGAAAAGTAACGAATCGTTCTATATCCTCAGCACCGGTAGATGGTGAAGAGGTAACAAGCTGAACTTGATTATTTGTTATATCAGGAACAGCATCAATCGGTAATTTCTTCAATGAAAATATACCCCAGGTAATTAAACCAATTGTAAAAACGGCCACAATCAACTTATTGTTGATTGACCATTGAATGATCTTTTGTAACATATAAAAAGTTAATTAATTAGACAATAGACTAATGAATCAACTTTGTTGAGGGGGATTCCAAATAGGATTTAATCGGGCCTGAGTTGGCAAGGACGATTGATGAACAGTTGGTTTAGCAATAGGTTCTATAAAGTATTGAAAAGTAACAGGAATTACTTCAATTTTTTCAAAGGCGATTAAACCAGGAGCTGCAATTACTGACTTAAATGGGAGTTCGTGTTCATTCTTATTGGTTTCCCTGTTCTTGAAGTAATGGTCCACAATAAAGTCAACAAACGTACTAAAACTCTCTTTACTTTTTTGGTGTTCATGAAAATGCTCAACCACTTCAGGCAATTTGAAAAGTTGTGCACCTTGTAAATTCGGAGCTAATGAAAGCACTCCAAAAAGAAAAGCCAATGTGAGCGTTAAGGTTTTCATTAATTACGCAAGCGTACTTGGATTTCCAAAATTCATTGGAGGCATTGGTGGTGTTTCATTGTCTTCAATAACACCAAAATGCTGTTCGTACTTTTGAACATTTTCAATTAATGCTCGCATAAATCGTTTAGCGTTCTGAGGCGTCATGATCACCCTTGACCGAACTTTACCCTTTGGCATGCCAGGCATTAATTGAACGAAATCGCATACCATTTCAGCTGGAGAATGCGTGATGATTGCTAAATTGGAATATACGCCTAATGCTGTCGTTTCATCCAATTCAATATTTACCTGATGTTCGTTTGTGTTTTCCATAATCGATTTAATACCTAAAGTTAGTGATAAGAATTTAATGACACGTTCGGTTAAACAAAAAAGGGACATATTTCTATGTCCCTTTATAAGTGTTATTGTTGGTTTATTCTCCTATCATTTCCTGATATGCATCCTTAGACGCGACAATCATTTTCTGGAAATCACGTACACCAGTTCCTGCCGGAATTAGATGTCCAACGATCACATTCTCTTTCAAACCAAGAAGGTGATCCTCTTTTCCTGAAATGGCTGCCTCATTCAATACTTTGGTCGTTTCCTGGAAGGAAGCCGCAGAAATGAATGACTGTGTTTGGAGTGATGCTCGAGTAATACCCTGTAACAATGGTGTTGAAGTCGCTGGTACAGCATCTCTTGCAATTACCAAGCCCTTATCTGTTCGTTTCAATTGCGAATTTTCATCTCTCAATCGACGGGCAGAAACAATTTGTCCTGGTTTTAAACTTGAGGAATCTCCTGCATCTATTACCACTTTCATTCCAAAGATCGCATCATTTTCTTCCATGATATCTGCTTTATGAACAGATTGACCTTCAAGGAAGCGTGTGTCTCCGGCGTCAATGATCTCTGCTTTCAACATCATTTGACGAACAATTACTTCGAAGTGCTTATCATTGATTTTCACCCCTTGTAAACGATATACCTCTTGAATTTCATTCACAATGTACTCTTGTACTTTTGTTGGACCTTCAATGTTAAGGATGTCATTTGGTGTGATTGCACCATCAGAAAGTGGTTGACCTGCGCGAACAAAGTCATTTTCCTGTACCAATAAATGCTTGGATAGTGGCACTAAATATTTCCGTACCTCACCCGTCTTCGATGTAATTGAAATTTCACGGTTACCACGTTTCACTTTACCATATTCAGCGATACCGTCAATTTCTGATACAACTGCTGGGTTAGATGGATTACGTGCTTCGAATAATTCAGTCACACGTGGTAGACCACCCGTGATATCACCAGTTTTACCGGCAACACGTGGGATTTTAACTAAAATATCACCCGCTTCAATCTTCGCTCCTTCTTCTACAGCGATGTGTGCATCGACTGGAAGAGAATATTCACGAAGTACAGCTTTAGTTTTCGGGTCAATCACATGTATTGCAGGGTTCTTTTTCTTATCTCTTGACTCAGTAATGATTTTCTCACGTAAACCTGTTTGCTCATCGACTTCTTCACGGAAAGTAATCCCTTCAATAATACTGTCGAAGACAACTTTACCCGTTACTTCGGAGATAATAACAGCGTTATACGGGTCCCACTTACAGATTACATCACCTTTCTTAACTTTTGAGTTATTCTCAATCATCATCTCAGATCCGTAAGGAATGTTAGCGGTCATTACGAGGATTCCCGTCTTTTCATCAGAAATTTTAAGCTCAGCAGAACGGCCTACAACAACAACACGCTTCGTTCCATCTGGAAGTTGCTTTTCAATTGTTCTAAGCTCATCAATCTCCATTTTACCGTTTGCTTTTGCTTTCAAGTCAGAAACATCGGCAATGTTAGAGGCAGTACCCCCAACGTGGAATGTACGCAATGTCAACTGAGTTCCTGGCTCACCAATCGATTGAGCAGCGATAACTCCAACAGCGTCACCTTGTTGAGCAGATCTGTGCGTCGCGAGATTACGTCCGTAACATTTTGAACACACGCCACGTCTCATTTCACAAGTAAGAACTGAACGAATTTCGACTTCTTCAATTCCTGCTTTTTCTATAATCGTTGCAACCTCTTCTGAAATTAGTTCACCGGCAGATACGATTAACTCGTCTGATTCTGGCAAGTATACATTGTGTACAGAAGTTCTTCCTAAAATACGATCGTACAATGGCTCTACTACTTCATCGTTTTTCTTGAGCGAAGTAGCTACAATTCCGCGAAGTGTACCACAATCATCAGCATTGATAACAACATCTTGTGCTACGTCAACAAGTCGACGTGTCAAATATCCAGCATCAGCTGTTTTCAATGCCGTATCAGCAAGACCTTTACGTGCACCGTGAGTAGAGATAAAATACTCAAGAATTGATAAACCTTCTTTAAAGTTCGAAAGAATTGGGTTTTCGATAATTTCCTGAGTTGACGCACCTGATTTCTGAGGTTTTGCCATCAATCCCCTCATTCCGGATAACTGACGAATTTGTTCTTTAGATCCACGTGCACCTGAATCAAACATCATGTAAATTGAGTTGAAACCTTGACGGTCTGTCTTCAATTGTTCCATAAGTGTATGCGTCAAACGCGAATTCGTGTGCGTCCAAATATCAATAATTTGATTGTAGCGTTCATTGTTAGTTATCAAACCAAGGTTGTAATTGCTCATTACTTCTTTTACCTCGTTCTCTGCTTTTTCAACTAATGCTTCTTTCTCTTTCGGGATGATGATATCATCCAAATTGAATGAAAGACCACCTTTGAATGCCATTTCGTAACCCAATTCTTTAATATCATCAAGGAATTGAGCTGATCGAGATGTGCCAGATACTTTTAACACCTCACCAATGATATCACGCAATGCTTTTTTCGTCATTACATCATTGATGAATCCAACTTCTCTTGGAACACGTTCATTGAATAACACACGTCCGCAAGTTGTCTCAAGCAACTGAATTTCAGGCTCACCATTTTTATTCAAATCGTAGGTTTTCACCTTGATGTGCGCATGTAAATCAAGTTTTTTCTCATTGTAGGCAATGATTACCTCTTCCGGAGAATAGAAAACACCATCTTCACCTCTAACAATTTCTGCTTTTGTAGAACGCTTTCCTTTCGTGATGTAGTACAAACCAAGTACCATGTCTTGAGATGGTACAGCTATCGGCGCACCATTGGCAGGGTTCAAGATATTGTGAGATGCAAGCATTAACAATTGAGCCTCAAGGATTGCAGCATTACCAAGTGGTAAATGCACAGCCATCTGGTCACCATCGAAATCGGCGTTAAATGCCGTAGTCACTAATGGATGAAGTCGGATTGCTTTTCCTTCAATCAATTTAGGTTGAAATGCCTGTATACCAAGTCTGTGAAGCGTTGGTGCACGGTTAAGAAGAACTGGATGTCCTTTCAATACATTTTCGAGGATATCCCAAACAACTGGCTCTTTACGATCAACGATTTTCTTTGCAGATTTCACCGTTTTAACGATTCCACGTTCGATCATTTTACGAATGATGAACGGCTTGTATAGTTCGGCTGCCATATCTTTAGGCAAACCACACTCATGTAATTTTAAATCTGGCCCAACGACA